>JBIICE010000053.1:0-20300 GCA_044239025.1 Verrucomicrobiales bacterium | reverse complement strand
GGTCCGCGAAGAGTTTGCGGAGACGGTAGATGGAAGCCTTGAGCGAAGCCGGCGAGACACCGAGCTGCGCTGCCATGTCCGCCACCGGCACGGTGCCGCGCGGGTCCGTCAGGTAGGTGTGCAGCTGATCAAGCGGCTTATCCTTTTCATGCCAGTGCGAAGCCAGCCGGGCGAGGGCGCGGTCCATCACGGAAGCCGCCCAGTTGCGGTCGTAGACTACTTCCGGCGAGTTGCCGTCGTGAGCTGATGCCTCGAAGCGGGCGAGCGCATCCGCTTCATCGATGGCAATGGCTGGAGTGCCGCCGCCGCGTTTCTGCGAGTACGAACGCCGCCATGAACTGGCCATGAGGCGGCGGATGGCGACGAGAAGGAACGAGCGGAAGCGACCGTTTTCCGGGGCGAGCGAGCCAAGGGTGTGGTCATTGGCGAGCAGGCGGGAGAAGAATTCCTGCGTGAGATCGCAGGCATCTTCGTGGCGGATGCCTGTGCTGCGCACATAGGAATAGAGAGGATACCAGTAGGCGCGGCAGAGCGTCTCGAGCGCATCGAGAGACTCTGGGCTGCCGTGGTCGGCGGCCTTGCGGATGATGCTCCAGTGCGTGGTGTGAAAGAGTTGGGGATCAGGCGCCACGGCAGGGCTTGTATCAGAAGCGCGCCCGGTCCGGAAAACTTTTTTCGGCGAATTCCGAGTCATCCGTCGGGCGGCTGCGATCTCCCCTGTGAAGACGCGGTGCTTCTTCCGCCTTCCGCAAGCAAAACAGAACAGAACAGAACAAAAACCACCAACGAAAGCAAAGCCATGAAAACGAAATCCATTACCCTCGCCCTGAGCATCGCCACTGCTGCTGCCGCTCATGCGCAGGTCACCACGAACGTGAAGACCGTGTCCCGCTATGATGCGGTTACCAACGCCAACGTTGTCGATGTCAGGCTGCCGAGTCCTGCCTTCTACAGCTCATTTGTCACGGCGGTGGCCAATGCATGGAATGCGAACCGCGGAGGCGTGGTCAACTTCGATCTCCCTCAGACCTCGCCATGGCCATCCCCGGCGCTGGGAACGAATCTGATTCTCGGAGCCTACGGAATTTCCGGAACGCAGATGATCAAGATCGGAGTTCCGATGATCGGTGACATCAACTCTCATGCGACCGTGGTGCCGATTAGCGAGAAGGGCGACATGCTCAGCAAGAAGATTGGTGCGATGTCCCTGACGCTGTCGGCGAGCACGGGTCTGATCCGCCAGGCAGGACTCACGGTGCTGCAGCAGGCGAATGTTCCGCAGAAGGTGACCGTGACCTTTCTGCAGTCGGCTCCCGGGCTGCCGGTGACGTACACGTTCGCGATTCCGGCGGGAGTGGGTGTGCGGGACACCTTTGCGGGGGCCACGGCGCTGGCTGGCTGCGGGATTACGGCCGTGCGCATCACCAGCGTCAATGCGCTTACCGGCGCGCCTGCTGCGGTGCACATCGATGACTTCGCCTTTGCGACCGGGGCCGGGAATGTGGTGGCGGATGCGCTGAAGTGATCCGGGTGCAGGTGGGCCTGCACCGGGTGAGGCGCGAGCCTGGCCCGGTGCAGGCCGCCGGATTTTGCGCTGCGGGCCGCAGAAACGACATGGGTTCAGGAGACATGAAAACGACGTTCACGCACTTGCTGGCTGCCGTGGTGGGAATGGCTGCGGGGGGTCAGTGGGGGACGGGGCTGGAGGATGATGAGCGGCCGGCGGTGGCTGCAGTGGCAGGTCGTCCGTCTGTTGTGGCGGATGGACTTGGCACGGAGCCGGGACCGGTTTCCGGGAAGGCCGGGCCAGACGTTCAGGATCTTCTGGATTACGGGGAGCGGAAGGCGGCGTGGCTGGCTTCGTTTGGTGAAGCGGGAGGCTGGGATGTCCGGGCGGGGATGATGGTCGGGTGGGATGAGGCGCAGGAACTGCTGGGGGCCGTGGCTCCGGGACAACGGGGACTAGCCGCCATGGAACTTGCGGTGGGACTGCTTCATGAATCGCCTCAGGCCGCCATGGCGATGGCAGGTCTTGCGGGGGATGCGGCGGCGGTTGGTGACGCGCAGAGGGCCGTGAGTGTGGCCTGGGCGCAGCTGGATCCTCAGGCAGCGGCGGAATGGATCATGTCCGGGAACGTTGGATCCGGTTGTCTGGCCTCGGTGGTTGGGACGTGGGCCGGCAGCGATCTGCACGCGGCCTCCGTCTGGATGGCCGCGCAGGGCGCGGAGATTCCCGATGAAGCCCGGCTCGCTCTGATCGAGCCATTGATTGATGTCGAGCCCGACTCTGCGCGCAGCTGGGCTGGCAGTCTGGCGGACGCCGAGATCCGCAGGCTTACCCTTGAGCGGATCGATGCCGGATTCTGAGTGCCCGTCAGATTGGTTCTGCGGGTACGGAGAGGTCGCCGGACGGTTTCGGGATCGAAGGTGTGCTGGGCAGGGGAGGCTCCGGGGCGGGAGCGGGATCTGGGGTGGCTGCGGGTTCCGGTGCCGGGGCTGGTTCCGGGGAAGGGGAATCCGGTTCCGTGGTGGTTGCCGGGGTTGATGGGCGGGGCGCGCTGGGTTTCTTTTTCTTCAGGCTGGGATGGACCTTGGGGGCGCGTTTTGGGCGGTTCTGATTGGCACCGTACGGGACACCGTATTTGGAGCCGCGGACGATCACTTCGGTGCCTGCCGGGACGTGCTGGAAGAACCAGGCGGCCATTTTCGAGGGAAGGCGGATGCATCCATGCGAGGCGGGGTAGCCGGGCAGTCTGCCGGCGTGGAAGCCCATGGCGGTGGGGCCGTTGCGGTGCTGGAGGCGCATGAAGTACTTCATGAGAGCGCCTTCGAACCGGGCACCGGCCGGGGTGGGGTCGTATCCCGCTTTGACATCGCCCATGATGGTGCTGCCCGAGCGGGTCACGAACGATCCGTAGGTGGTGGAGCGGTGATTGAGGTCCTTCTGGCCGATGGTGTAGTCACCGGTTTCCGTGCGGTAGTATTTCTGGCCACTGGAGATGGAGGAATAGGCGGCGAGTCTTGATCCCTGGTAGAGATAGACCTGCTGCGCATCGAGGTCGACGATGAAGCGGGAGTTTTCCGCGTTCAGTGGGGAAGCGAGTTGGTCCTCGGCGAGGTGGAAGCCACCGCTGCCGCCTTTCTGGTAGAACGCCTTGACGGCGGCACGGTCCTCCGCGCGGATGGCTGACGGTGGTTGCCCGGTGGGGGAACCGGATGCGGTGGCCGCTGGGACAGATGGTTCGCTGCCGCCGTCCTTGCGCGTGCTGCGGCAGGCGGGCAGGGAGACGAGGGTCAGGGCTGCGAGGAGGGTGAGGATCCGAGGCATGCGCCGATGCTGCCGTGGTGGTGGGACCGTGCAACCGGAAGAAGTTGCGGGCGTGGCCATCCCGGAGCCCGGTGCGGTCAGGATTTCCGCTGGAGGACGAGGGCCGAGCGGGCCGGGAGGTACACGAGGATTTCGTGGCCGCCATTGACCGGCCGGGAATGAAACGTCTGAGCCTGGCGCACGCGGTTCAGGCCGCAGAAGGCGGGGTCGTCCGTGGAGAGCGCCAGTTCCCATGCTCCTGGAGGGCAGGGGATGGGATAATCGACCGGACTGTTCCACGGGTGCAGGTTCACGAGAACGAGGAACGGTCCGCGGCTGAAGGCGATGGTCTGATTGGTGACATGGATGAATGCAGGCTGGGGCGGTGCGGCGAACAGCGATGGGGTTCCGAGGAGTTGCAGCAGTGCGCGGTCGAAGTCGCCGAGGGCGCTGAATTTCAGGGTTGGATCGTCGCGGAGCGACCACTGCCGCCGGGCGTAATGGCAGGACCAGCCATTGCCCTCGCGGGGAAAATCGACCCATTCCGGGTGACCGAATTCATTGCCCATGAAATTGAGGTAGCCATGACCTGCGGTGGCGAAGGTGAGGAGCCGTGCGATTTTGCAGAGGGCGATGCCGCGGTCCGTGTGGGGATCGCTGTGGCGTCGGTCCATGTGGTGATAGATGGCGGCGTCGAGGAGGCGGAAGAGCAGAGTTTTGCCGCCGACGATGGCCTGGTCGTGACTTTCCACATAGGCGATCACTTTTTCCTCCGGGCGGCGCGTGGTGAGTTCGTGCCAGAGGTGTTCGACATGCCAGTCCTCGTCCGGGGTGTCACTGGCGAGACGGGCCCAGAGGTCGGGCACACCCATGGCGAGACGGAAATCGAAACCGGCACCGCCATGGGCCGGCGGGCTGGCGAGACCCGGCATGCCGCTGACGTCCTCGGCGATGGTGAGGGCGCGGGGATTGAGTTCATGGATGAGTTCGTTGGCGAGGGCAAGGTAGGCGAGTGCGTCCTCGTCGACGCCCGAGTTGAAGTAGTCGGAGGCGCTGGTGAAGTTCCGACCGAGTCCATGATCGGAGTAGAGCATGGAAGTGACGCCGTCGAAGCGGAAGCCATCGAGTTGGAATTCCTCGATCCAGTAGCGGCAGTTCGAGAGGAGAAAGTGGAGGACCGCGGTCTTCCCGTAATCGAAGCAGCGGCTATCCCATGCGGGATGCAGGCCACGGGGTCCGTCATGGAAGTAGAGATACGGAGAGCCATCGAAGAGCGAGAGCCCTTCAGCTTCATTGCGGACGGCGTGAGAATGAACGAGGTCGATGATCACGGCGAGACCGAGTCCGTGGGCGGCATCGACGAGCTGCTTGAATTCCTCAGGGGTTCCGAACCGGGAGGATGGAGCGAAGAACGAACTGACATGGTAGCCGAACGATCCGTAGTACGGGTGTTCGAGGACGCCCATGATCTGGAGCGTGTTGTATCCGGCGGCGGCGATGCGGGGGAGGATGCGTTCCGTGAATTCGCGCCATGTACCGACCCGGGCCTCCTCGAGGGCCATGCCCACATGGCATTCGTAGACGAGAGGGGGACGGGAACGGGTGTCCGGTCGGGGAAGTCGCCATGCGTAAGGCGGTGGATCCCAGACCTGCGCCGAGAAGATGAGGGTGGCGGGATCCTGAACCACGCGGCGGCACCATGCGGGAATGCGGTCGCCTCTGCCGTTCTTCCAGTGCAGGGAAAGGCGGTAGTGACCTCCGTGCCGGAGCCGATCCGCCGGAAGCCTCAGTTCCCAGTCGCCATGTTCATTGATGCGGGTGGCGGCGCAGTCCGGGGATTCCTGCCATTGGGAATGATCGCCGACCAGAAAGACCGCGGTGGCATGTGGGGCCCATTCCCGGAAGACCCAGCCATCACCCGTCCGGTGGAGGCCATAGTGGAAATGACCCGAGGCGAAGTCGCTCAGCGTCATTCCCGCCGGGGCGAGGCTGGCGCGGAGTTCGGCCGTATGCCGGGCCCTCCGCTGCAGGTCAGGCAGGAAGGGTGCGAGCCATGGATCGCGTTGCAGATCCGGCACTGGAAGCGTCACGGGCCCGCCGGGACCGGAACGGGGCGCCTTTCCGCTGCTTCCCTTTGAAGGGGGCAGAGCGGTGGCGGCAGGCTGGGTGCGTTCTCTGGTGGCCGGCATGGGAAGCAGGGGTTTCGGGCAGGCAGGGCGAGGCGCTTTGCTGGTGAGGTTCTCCATCAGCGGCGCAGGGCCGCCGATTTGCCGCGTCGTGGAGACTTGGCACCGCGGTCGGGTCGTCGGCTGGGCGATGGGATGGACGCTTCCGGGGCGTCCGGGACGAGGAGCGGGCGGTGCAGCATGGCTTCGTAGATATCGAAGTAATGGCGGGCGGTGGCGGCATGATTGAACTGGCCGACCGACTCTGTCATGATGCGCCGGATCGTCCGTTCGCGGGCCGCGGCCGGCTGGCGGAAGAATTTCATGGCTTCATCGACGGCCCAGCGGAGCCCCGTGGCGTCGAAGACATCGAAAACGAAGCCATTCCCGGTGGAGCCATCTTCATTGAGGTGAAAGACCGTGTCCTTGAGGCCCCCGGTATTGTGGGCGATGGTGAGGCTGCCGTAGATGGGAGCGATCATCTGAGGGAGGCCGCAGGGTTCGAACGACGAGGGCATGAGGACGAAATCCGAGGCCGCATAGCCGAGCCTGCTGAGGGATTCGTGGAAATTGCAGACGGCGACGCGGCGGTGGAGTTCGTGACGGCGCACGATGTCGTGGAAATGCTTCTGGAATTCTCCATTGGCCACGAGGACGACCTGGAGCCCATCGCCCCAGTAATCCGAGAGGGTGCGGAAGAGAATCTGGGTGAGGAGCTGCGGTCCCTTCTGGATGGGATCGAGCCGCGAGGGCCAGAAGAGGATGGGAGCATCGGGATTCACATCGAGTCCCAGCCGTTCCTGAAGCGCCGTCTTGGCCGCGCGTTTGCCGTCCACGAAGGTATCTGCTGTGTACTTCACCGGGAGGCAGATGTCCGTGGCCGGATGGTAGCTCGCATCCGGAGCGTTGAGAATGCCGACGGCGCAGCCCGCTTCCCGCTTGTTCCAGATTTCCTGACGCACCGCGGCGGGCACGAAGGTGTGCTGACCGTCCGCCACCTCGTCAAGAAACGAAGGACTGACTGTGTTGATGTAGTGCGCCGAGAAAATTCCCGAGGCCAGTTGGTCGACCGGAATGGAGGGTCGGGCCGCTTCGTAGTTCGCCGGAGGCTGGTCGTAGTACAGATCCTTCCAGAAGAGGGCAGCGTCGATGCCGCTCGCTTCGATCTGCTCGAGGGTCAGTTTTTCCGTGTGGATGTTGTGCACGGTGAAGAGCGTGGGAATCCGGAAGCGGCGGGCCGCACCTGGAATGAGCCCAGTCATCCAGTCGTTGCAGTGAATCAGGTCGGGAGCGACCCGCGGGATGATGTGATTGATGACCTCGCGCTGGAAGGCGAGAGCGATGCGTGGATTTTCGCCGCCGTAGCTGCTGTAGACCGTGTCGCGGTAATAGAAGATGCGGTCCTCCGCGAGGTGGATGCGTTCCTCCGGGAGGCGTTCCCGGATCGTCTTGAGTTCCTGGCTGAAGATGTCGTACACGTCCGCATGGAACATCTGCCGGTAGTTCGGCAGGGCGATGTGGACATCCGCACCCAGTTCAAAAAGGGCCGCGACCAGCGAAGCGGAAACGTCAGCGAGTCCCCCGGCCTTGGCGTGCATGCGCTGGGCCATGTTGCCCATGCCTTCAGGCAGGTAGGTGATTTCCGGCGTGACGATGAGGATGGTGGGATTGCTCACGGGAGAAACGTGGTGCTGCGTGGAGTCATCGTGGCAGGGGGGGCACGGTCAGTCACTCCGACCACGTTACGTAACCAGGCGACGCCGCCTTCCATTCGCCGCCGGCGGGAGTGGCCCGTGCGGTGAGGCCGAAGCGACCGCTGGCGGGGCAGGGTACCGTGATGCCATATTCGTGCCAGCCATCCGGCGAAGACTTGAGGAGAGTCATCGGCTGGAAGCTCGGTGATTTGATCTGATTCCCCGCGTCGGCCGGGCCGATGCAGAGTTCCACGGTGACTTCCTCCGGCTTGATTTCGCCCAGGTGGACCGGGCAGGTGATGGTGAAGGATTCGCCCGAATGGATGGTGCGGAGGTCGCGGTCCGTGATGGGGGTATTGACACGGATGTGATGCCACAGCGAATGGAAGCGCAGGCGCTGGGCATTGAGAGCGCGGGCCGCGGCTCCGTTGCTGTCGGTCAGGGCGTGGTAGTGGCGCGAGGCCGGAATATAGAATTTGTCGCGGTATTCCGTGACCATGCGGCGCGTCGTGAAGAAGCCGAGTCCCATGCGGATCGAGGCCTTCATCATGGCGATCCAGCCTGCGGGATCGCCGCCGGAGGAACGGCTGTAGAAGAGCGGAGCGATATCGTCCTCGAGCATGCGGTAGAGTGCCGCCGACTCGATGGCATCGCCGTATTCGTCATCTTCGTATTCCTCGCCATTGCCGATGGCCCAGCCGCAGTCGGGTGCATAGCCTTCGCACCACCATCCATCGAGAATGGAGACATTGAGAACTCCGTTGATGGCCGCCTTCATGCCCGAGGTGCCTGAAGCTTCCATGCGTCGCCGCGGGGTATTGAGCCAGACATCGGCTCCCTGCACGAGCGAGCGGGCGAGGCGCATGTCGTAATTCTCGAGGAAGAGGAAACGGTGACGGAGACCGGTGCGCCGGGACATATCGACCACCTGGCGGATGAAATCCTTGCCGTGATTGTCGGCCGGGTGGGCTTTGCCCGCGAAGACAAACTGCACGGGACGGTCCTTGTTTCCCAGGAGGGCCTGAAGTCGGTCGGGGTCGCGCAGCAGGAGCGTGGCGCGCTTGTAGGAAGCGGCCCGGCGGGCAAAGCCGATGGTGAGAATGTCGGGGTCGAGGACGCCGCGGGCTGCGCTCAGTTCCGCGCGGGTGGCATTGCGTGCCGAGAGCTGGTGGGCCATGGAATCGCGGGCCATGCGCAGCAGGCGGCTGCGGGCCATTTCATGCGCCCGCCAGAGTTCCTCATCGGGGATGTCATTGACGCGCTGGATTTCCTTCGGGCTCATGGCCGCTTTTTCCCAGTCGGTTCCGAGGAAAGTCTGGAGCAGTGCCAGAATTTCCGGCGAAATCCATGTCGGGGCATGGATTCCGTTGGTGACATGCCCGATGGGAATTTCGTCGCGCAGGTGCTGAGGGAACACGTGCTGCCACATGCCGCGGGAGACGTCGCCATGGAGTTCGCTGACCCCATTGGCCCGCTGGGCCATGCGCAGGCCGAGAATGGTCATGGAAAGCGGGCTGGAGACATCGCCGGGGGCGCGACCCCATTCGATGACGCGCCATGGGGGGACGCCGGTTTCCGGTTCGAGCGCCTTCAGGTGGGCCTCGACGAGATCGACGGGGAACGTCTCATTGCCGGCCGGGACGGGAGTGTGCGTGGTGAAGACATTGGCGCGGGAAGCGACCTCGCAGGCCGTGTCGATATCGAGTCCTTTGTGGCGGGTGAGGTATTCCAGACGGGCGACGCTGAGGAATCCGGCGTGGCCCTCGTTCATGTGACAGACTTCCGGTTCGAGTCCGAGGGCGACGAGGGCCCGGAAGCCCCCCACGGCGAGGAGGATTTCCTGGCGCAGGCGCATGAAGTGGTCGCCGCCGTAGAGTCGGGCGGTCAGTTCACGGAAGTGAGGAGGATTTTCGCCGAGGTTGGCATCCATGAGGAAAAGCGGGATACCGCCGACCCGGAGGTCCCAGACTCTGAGATGGCAGACGCCATCCGGGAAGGGGACCGCCACGTTCACGGGTTCGCCCGACTTCGTGCGGGCGAGCTTCATGGGAAGGTTCTCGATTTCGTTGAGCTGGTAGTGTTCCTGCTGCCAGCCTTCGTGATTGAGTTTCTGCTCGAAGTATCCCTGGTGGTAGAAGAGACCGACCCCGCTGAGATTGAGACCGACATCCGAGGCCGCCTTGAGGTGGTCTCCGGCGAGGACGCCGAGGCCACCGCTGTAGAGCTTGATGCTTTCGTGAAGGCCGAATTCGAGAGAGAAATAAGCCACGAGTCCGTGCAGGCCCGAGCTGTCCGTGGCCGTGCATTCGCGGAAACGGTTTTCGAGACGTGCCAATTGCGTGAGGAAGCCCGTGTCCTCTGCGAGCGCTTCGAGGGTGGTGCGGGGAACGCGGCGGAGGAATTCGAGCGGGCTGCTGTCACAGTCGCGCCAGAGGGCAGGATCGATGCGGCGGAGGAGCTGCTGGGCTTCCGCGTTCCAGCACCACCAGGCATTGCGGGCCAGTTCTTCAAGGAAGCGGATCTGGGACGGGATGCTGGGGGCGACGTTGATGATCTGGACGTTCTTCATGGTGCGGAATTCAGGAATGTTCTCTAAGCAGATGCCGTGCCGGATCGGCAGATTGCCTCATGGTCGGATGACGTATGGTTTTCCAGCCATTTCTGGACCCGGAGGAGTTCGCTGACCGACCATGCCTGGGCTCCGCAGCCTCCGGGCCGGTGCGGGGAGGAACCGTCCGTGATTTCCGGGAGGTGGCCGAGGCAGCCCGAAGACATGAGGGCATGCATGCTCTGGAGGATGGTGCGGGCCCGTGGGAGGGCGCGGGATCCATGGGCCAGCACGAGGGCTTCGGCGAGGGAAGGCAGAGGCCACGGCCATGCCGTGCCGTTGTGATAGGCCGGTTTGCGCCGGGTATCTTCATCACCCTGATAGGAAGGCCAGTAGGGGTGAAGGGGATCGTTGAGCAGGGCACCGTCGCGTTCGATGCGGAGCGGAAAAGTGACCGCGTGGTCGGCGAGCGTGCGGATCGCGCCCGGCACCAGCAGAGACAGGCATGCTCTGGTGATGGCCGCCATGGTTTCCCGCGAAGCGACTGCCCCGAGGGTGACTGCGAAGAGTTGGTTGGGGCGCAGGTGGTCGTCGGCAATGGCTCTTGCGGCCGGCGTGCCAGGCTGGGCGTGGAGGCAATCCGCGAGCCAGCCGAGCGAAGGCCTTGGGTAGAGGGAGGCGATGGAATCCGCGACCTGGCGGGCCAGGCGGTCGGCTTCGGGCAGCGCGAGATGCGTGGAGGCAAAGCGGAGGGCTGCGAACCAGAGCGCCTGGATCTCGATGGGATAGCCCTCGCGGGGTGTGCCGGCGGGATGATTCGTGTCCATCCACGTGAAGTGAGAGGGACTGAAGATGAGCCCGGATTCCGGGTCCATGCGGATGCCATTGGGTGTCCCCGACTGGTAATGGGAGATCAGCGAGAGAATCACGGCGCGGACGGTGCGCTGACCTGCCGGGGCGTCGAGGAATTCCGCCGTGCCGGTTGCCGTGATGAGTTCGGCGCAGGCCGTGATGAACCAGAGCGGGGCGTCCGAAGTGTCGCGGTTCGAACAATCGTCCCCGCGGATCATGTTGGGCAGTGTGCCCTCCTGCTCGAAGCGCGCGAAAGTCAGGAGGATGCGTGCGGCGATGGCGGTTTCTCCGGCCGCGATGAGCCCGCGGAGGGCAATGAAGGTATCGCGTCCCCAATCTAGGAACCATGGGTATCCGGCGATGATGGTGTGGCCGTCGTCGCGTTTCACCACGAACTGCATGAGGGCGGCATGGAGCGACCAAGGCGTGGGGGCCGGCAGGTGGGGAACCGCCGGGAAATCCGGGGTGGTGGAGAGTGCTGCGTTCAGCGTGATGTCCTGCTCATGGGAGAGGATGGCGCGGAAATAGCCGGGACTGAAAAGATCGGAGTGCGGCCCGAGGCCACGGTGGGCATCGACCGGGTGGGCCACCGTGAGCGATTCCGGCTGCGGAACGAACTGCGCGTGGTTGGCCGAGAGCGACAGGAATCCGTGAGCGACCGGTTGGTGGCATCCGTGTTCCCCGGCGAGGGTGGCGGCGGCCATGGCGCTGACATTCTGCGGGGAAAGCACCGTTTTCCCATGGAAGCTGCGGTCCTCGATATCCGGGCGCAGGATCAGCTGAACGGTACCGGCGTCGTCGTTCTCCCGATGGAAGACGAGGAGGCAATGATTCCTATGCGGGATCAGATGAAGCGTCAGGGAAACCGGGATGCGGATTCCATGGCCCGAGGGGACCGCGAAATCCCAGCGCACGTGGCTGGGCGAGAGCTGGACGGCGCGCAGGCAGCCATCAGCCGTCAGTTCCGTGCTGATGCCGCGGCGGACGAGCCAGGCCCGGCAGCGGGTGAAGAGAATGCGGCGGTCGACGGGGACCGAGGGATCCGGATTGGCCGCGAGCAGCGCGTCGTACTGGGAACCGATGGTGCCCCACGCCGCGCGCACATGGCTCATCGCTCCCGAGCCATTGGTGAGGAGAAAGTGCAGCTGCGGCTGGCTGCGGATGTGGTCGGTGGCGGCACCGGGGAAGTCGCCCGGCGGAGCTTCTGGAGCGGCAAGGGAAAGGGTCAGCGGTTCCGAATGCGATCCCTTGGCGAGGTGGGCCGTGAGTGTGGAGCCCGGGTGCGTTCCCGGCGGCAGGATGGCGATGAAGCGTTCTCCGTGGGGGAGGGCCTGCGTCGGGCCGGGGCGGGAATCGATGCGGAAAGGGAAAGCCGCCGTGATGCGCAGCGCTTCGTCCGGGTTCCGGACCATGGTGCGTCCAGCGTCGTGGCCGAGATCAATTTCCGGAATCAGGGGATCGTCGGTGGCCGCATGCCATGGCAGGCCGGCGGACAACTCCAGGGAGAGCGCCGCATGGCGCTGCCGGGCGGCCAGACTTGCCGGAGGATCGGCGGGCACGGAATCCGTGGCGGCGAGGCAGCAGACCGCGCCCGGCCCGAGGGATGCCTGAAACCAGCCATCGCGGCAGCCCTGCAGATCCGTTTCCCCGCACGCCCACAGCGATGGTCCCTCCGGTGAGAAATCCGCGGCCGGCCACGATGCCGGGTGCGGCTCATGCGGGTCGAGATTGACGAGCACGAGGACGGTCGACTCCGGCCGGTGCGGGACCGAGCGGCGCAGCGCGATGACATTGCCGCCATTGACGGGGAGGAGCGACAGTTGCGCACCGTGCGCGAACGCCGGATGCGCCCCGGTGAGATGGTTGAGCCGTGCAATCGCTTCGGACTGGCTGACGGCGGCATTCTGATTGAGGTCGGCAGCGCCGTGGACCCGGATCTTCTCATGGGCAAACCATTCGACCCCGCAGGTGATCGCCCATGCGCCATTTACCGAAGTGAGAGCCGCGAGGGCCGTGCGCATGCGGGCCCATGTGTGCGAGACGGCTGCGAGGCGGTCGTTATCATGAGTCTCCGCATAATGCATGAGGAGCCCGTGGGAATGCGAGGCCGCGAGCGCCTTTGGCAGGTACCATTCCACCGCACTGCGGCCGTCGTTCTGGAAGAGTTCGCTGTAGGCCCAGTCGAGTCCTCCCTGCGTGATCAGGCTGAGCGACACGGCTTCGGGGCCGCCAAGGCCTTCGAGCAGGAAGATGGTGTCGGGGAACTCGCTGCGGACCTTCGCGGCGATGTATTCCCACACGGGCAGCGGCACCATGTAGCCGGCATCGCAGCGGAAACCATCGACACCGCGACGGCACCAGAACAGAAAGACCTCCGCCATCCGCGTCCACAGGCTGCGGTGACGGTAGTCGAGTTCCACAAGGTCGGCCCATGTGACGCCCCATGCCCCCGGAGAAACAAAGGCCCCATCGGGACCGCGCCGGAACCATTCCGGATGGAGCTGCATCAGCTGGGAAGCCCAGCCCGTGTGATTGATGGGAATATCGATGAAGACACGGGCACTGCGCGCATGGTAGGCAGCGATCAGTTCCCCGAACTGATCGAGCGGCGAAGTCCGGCCGTCGTGCTCCGCGCAGGCGGGATCGACCGTGAAGAAATCGAGGGCGGCAAATGGGCTGCCGAACCGGCCCATGCGCGCGTGCGTCGTCGGAACAGGAAACGGCGGCAGCAGCAGCAGAATGCGGAAACCCAGCTGACCGACCACATGATCCGCCATCGCGGCAAGGGCGCGGAAGGTTCCCGACGGGGGAATGGCATGCCATCCCGCAGCGTCGACGGCCGCCACCGCTGCGGGATCCGGTTCCGGTGGGGCGGGACGGAACATGCGGACGAACGCCTTGTAGAGCGAGCAACCCGACGCCGTCCACGCCGGCTGCACCTTGAGAATGGCATTGCCCGTTCCCTCGGGCCAAAGCGGTTCCTCCGTGCCCTCGGGCAGAAACCACGCCTTCGCTTCAAAGCATCCGGGATCGGTCAATGGAATCGTCAGCTGCCACGAATCCTCCCCAAGGGGCTCCATGGGCAGGTCGATCCAGGCGTCGCCGGGTCGCGGCAGAGCGGATTCCACGGCGTCGATGATCTCGCGCCGGAGCCGGGTCGCGCTGCGGGCATTGGTGCGGAGGAACGCCCGGCCGTGTGCCGGGGTGTGGTGCAGTGAGAAGGAAACGGATTCCCCGGCCAGCCGCAGCATGCGGCTTCCGGGTTCCGGGTGCTGCCTCAGAATTCGCTCCATGGACACAGGTGTTGCATGAATCATGCCCGGCAAGGGCACGAATCCTCACGACACGCGCGGTGCGCGGCAAAACCGCATGCGGCAGGTCCCCTGAGAGCCGGTCGGAGAACGCCGACTGGCCGCGCGGGGGAACTTCAGGCGGCGGGGGTAGCGATCCCGTTGCGGACTTCCTGTTCGCGGCACCAGCCTTTGATCTCGAGTTCGTTGAACATGCGTCCGACGATGCGGCGGAGCAGGCCCTTGAGATTGGGATTTTCGAGATCCTGGAGCGACCGGATGGCTTGTTCCTTGTAGCGTTCGAGGAGCATGAGGACCGCTTCGAGGGCTTCGGCCTGATCGCCGTTGAAGCGCTCGCGGGCGGTCGCCTCGATGATGTTGGGGCGGGCCGGGGAATCATCGTTGGCACCCGGGGCATTGTCTTCCGCGCGGTCGTCGAGGTCGTCGCGGATCTGGTAGGCAATGCCGATGGCCTCGCTGAATGCGGAGAGGGTTTCTTCGACATCGTCGAGTTGCCCTGCGTGGGCGGCCCCGAGCAGGAGAGCGACCGAGAAGGCCGGCGAGGTTTTGCGGCGGAAGATTTCGAGAACCTGAGCAGGCGCGAGCGGCTTCGGCTCCTGCTGCCATGCGAGTTCCGCTCCCTGACCGCGGCAGAGTTCGCGCTGACCTTCACTGGCGATGCGGATCATTGATCCGAGGGCTGCGGCCGGGACGCCCGCTTCCGCGAGCAGGCGGTAGCCCTCGCCGATGAGGAGATCGCCCGCATTGAGGGCGGCCGGAATGCCGAATTCCGTATGCAGCGCCGGTTCGTCGTAGCGTTTCTCGTCGCCGTCCTCGATGTCATCGTGCACCAGTGATGCCTTGTGGAAGCATTCGACCGCGAGGGCAATGCGCCGGATGGAATCCGTCATGGGAGCCTCGGCATTTTCGCGCAGGGCCTGGCTCACGGCGACCGTCAGGAAGGGACGCCAGCGTTTGCCCGCCCGGGCGAGCCAGTCGCGCGCCATGACTTCGGCTGCTCCGTCGGCCGGGCCCATGAGGCGGTCGATTTCCTGCGGAGTGAACCACGACCGCACTTCTTCGTGGAGCGCGTTGAGGTTAAGGCGGCGGGTTTTGTCGTCGCTGGTGAGGTGAAGGTAGTCCCAGACCCAGTCGATGTCGACAGTGGTGTCGATGCAGTCGTCCTGCAGGAGGGGGACGGCGACCGCGGGAATGGCGGCGGCTTCCACATAAGGAAAGGTGCGCTCGAGAACCGGCAGGCACGAAATCCCGACAATGGCTTCAATCTTGCCGGTCTGGATGAGGCTCATGACAATGGCCGATCCTTCGGCCACAAGGACCGCATAGCCGAGGCGTTCCGCTTCATTCTGGAAATCCTGGATCGTGCACAGTCCGCATTGTTTGCAGAGCAGCCCGAATTCGTCGAAGGGAGCCGGGCATTTGCTTTCGACCCGCAGGCACTTCGGCATGAGGAGCAGGCGCTTTTCGTACGGAATGGTCGCGAGCGATTCGCGCCACATTTCGTTGTTCAGCAGGACACCAGTGTAATCCGTGTAGGCCGGATTGAGGTTGGCTTCCGCCACGAGGCGCTCGGCGTGGACCCGGAGTTCCTCCTGAGGAAGCGGGGGAACCGGTTGGTGTCGCTCGAGGTAGTCGCGCACGAGACCGAGGACGCGGTCGCGTTCCGGTTTGGTCTGCGGAATGTTCTTCTTGGGCTGCCGGAAGCGCCGGACGGTCATGGGCACCGGGGCAGGCAGCGGAGCCTTGGGAATAGCCGTGGCGGAAGGAGGAATGGCAGACATGCTGGGGATGGAGAAAAAAGCGAGCTAACCCGAGAGTATTCCTGCTACGGATTGAACGCAACCCGTGAGCATCCGCGCATGCGGTGCCATTCCTGTGCCGACGCGTCGCGCTGCGGCTTGCGGCGCGGCCGCTCCGGAGATAGAGCAGGCACATGACTGATCACGCTTCATGGGACGTCCGCTTTCTCGAATTGTTCGACCGCAGCCTGCAGCGGTATCTGAAGGGCGACGGCAACTGGGCCGGGTATTTTTCCGCCGGGGAAACTGCGTGGCTGGCATCGATTGGATGCAAGCCGCGTGAGTTCTATGATTTCGTGGAGGACAACGGCGACAGCGGTGGCGACCCGGCCGCTTCCACGGCCCTGCTCATCGCCGCGGTGCGGCGCGATTACTTCCACGTGATTCAGAAGCGGATGGCGTCCGCCCGGGAATTGCGTCCGTCGGACCTGCCCGAGCGCGAGGACGCCAGTCTCGGAGGCATCCCATGGTTCCGGCGGATCCTCGCAAAGGCCCACGCCAAGCTTCGTGGGGAACTGCATCCCGATGTCATGTACGGCTGCGGGGGCGACCGGCTTTTCTTTCAGCGTCACAACTGCCATGGCGCTGACTTTCTGCGGGTTGTCTGGGCCGCGGGCGACGACGACCAGCGCGTGCTCGCCTGGCTGCAGGGCGACCGCTGACGCTCCGCACCCCGCTGCGTTTTCATGTGGAATTCACGCCGGGCTGGTGCGAATTTAAGGCTCATCTTGCTCCATGCGCTACGCGATCATTACGGATATCCATGCCAATCTACCTGCCCTCCGGGCCGTGCTGCAGTCCATCGCGCAGTCCGATATTGGCAAACTTATCTGTCTTGGCGACATAGTCGGATACGGCGCGTGGCCGGCTGAATGCGTGCAGACGATCCGGGCGATCGATTGCCCGGTGGTCATGGGGAATCACGATTCCTACCTCACGGCACCGGATGACGATTTTCTGCGGGTCGAAAAGACGGCCGCGGGACGGAAGAATCAGGTCTTTGCCGGAATCCGTCACGCGCGGCAGCAGGTCAAGGGCGACGACCTGGCGTGGCTGGCAGAGCGTCCGCGGCTCTGGGAATCAGGGAATCTCGTGTTCGGGCATGCCGCGCTCCATGGCGATGATCCTGACGATTGGCCGTATCTGATCTCCGCCGAAGAAGCGGAACCAACCTTGGCCTTGCTCGGGAAGCGCATCGGTTTCTTTGGACACAGCCACCGCGAGAAGGCCTTCTGCGGCGGCAAGGAAAGCTTTGTGAAGAAGTCCGCAGGCGTCTACCGCTTTCCGCCCGCCTGTCGCCCGGCTGCCATCACGGTCGGCTCGGTCGGACAACCCCGCACGGGAGATCCCCGGGCACATTGGGCCATCTGGGACAGTGGCTCGGGCACCTACTTTTCGAAGCGCACGCCCTATCCGGTCGCCGAGGCCGCCCTGGGAATTCTCGACGCCGGGTTGCCTGCAGATGCCGCCCTGCGGCTGTACGGTCGCTCGCAGATTGACGAGGTGGTGCTCGAGCGGCTCATCCGGTTGGACGACGACTGAACGGCTTGCGCGGTCGGAGCGGCTGCAGTAAGGGGCGCGGCATTTTCAACCTGATGACCTGCTGATGATGACTCCATTGCCACGCATGCTGGCCGTTCTCTTCATGGCGGCGATCCCCATGTCGCCCGTGCGGGGTGATGAACCCGTGAGGGTCTGGCAGTTGGTGGGCGGGAAGCACTTCCGTGCCAGCCTCGTGAGCGACTCCGGAGGCAAGGTGACGCTGCGGAGGAAGGACGACGGCAAAACGGTGACCGTGACCCGCGACGAACTGATGCCTGCCGACACCATTTACCTTGATGAACTCGCGAAGGCCGCCAAGCCATCCGGCGGTGGCGGTGGTGGTGGTCAGGCCTCCAGCAGTGGCGGTGATGAAGCGCTGCCCGCCGGGGACCCGGGCAAAAGCAGGCTGTACCCGAGAACCCGCGAGGAAATCCGCGCCGGACTCCGGGAAATTCAGTCGCGCAAGAAGCCTGACAAGGTGGAAGCGGAAGTGTGGGAAGCGATTGGCCGCCTCAACATCCACCGGTTCCTTGCCGGAGTGAGCAGTGAGGTCGGCACCCTGCCGAACATGAACGAGGGAGCCGCCGACGCCTCGAAGGCCTGTGCGGCCGCGGGAACCATCAGTCACGGGCTCGGCCACAGCACGGATAAGTGCAATCTGAGCATGGGGCACGGCAACATGAGCGGCACGGTGGATGGCTACATGAATGACGGAGGCGACAACAACCGGGAACGCCGCGGTCACCGCCGCTGGTGCCTCAATCCTCCCATGCAGAATGCCGGCTTCGGCCGCGAAGGAATCTTTTCGGCCATGTGGTGCATGGATTCCAGCGGGCGGGCCTCGCGCACCCCGTGGGCGTGGCCAGGACGCGGCTTGTTTCCGCTCGAGTACTTCAAGGGGAATGCATGGTCGTATTACGCGAATGGACCGATTCCGTCGGATGCCAAAGTCCGGATCTGGAAGCTGCTCACACGGCCAACCGATCCCATTCCCATGGCGCAGGAGCCCAAAGGGCGCGAAATCAAGGTCGGCTACTCGTTTGCCTACGACAATACGGTCAATTTCGAACCCGATCCCTCGATTCTCGGCAAGCGGGGCATCTACTGGGTGCGCATCGAGGGCCGCGGCTTCCGGGAACAGTACCTGACCGAGCTTTACTGAGCGGCGCGGCGGCGGCGGAAGCCCGCAAGGCCCAGCGCAAGGCCACCGAGCAGGGAGGCACCCGGTTCCGGAATGGGTGTGCCGAAGATTTCCAGCTCATCGATGGCGGTCCCCGCACCAAGGCCCGTCGCTGGAACCATCAGGCGGACGCCCGTCGCTAAGATGGCTCCGGCATCGGAGGAGAGAGCGAATTCATGGCGCAGCCAACCGGTGGCGAGTCCGCCGATGGCGGCATCGAAGCTGTTCTGGAGTTCGACCGAGCCGATGCTGTTCCAGGTCGATCCATCCGTGGTGATCTGAATGTCGTAGAAGCCGGCCCAGCGGTCGGTCAGCGAGCCGCCGCAGCAGTCGCCATTGGCCGCATCGAGTCCATTGTCGCGGCCCCAGGCGATCCCCGAGATCTGGTGGAGGCCATTGAGCATGACGCCGGCGTGCGCCGTGGCGGGTCCGTCGCCGCCGATCCAGCTGTTGGCATTGCCGTAGCGTCCGTCATTGAGATTGGCGGCCACGTGAAAGGGCAGACCGAGCTGCGGTCCGAGATCGCCCGAGGAAAACGCGGTGCCTCCGTTGGCGGAGAGAGCGAGATTCGGGGCTACCGGACTGCCGGAGGGGCTCCAGTAGGCTCCGTCATTGCCGTCCCATGTGATGCGGTAGCCCGGGGCGGGGGAAGTGACGATGCCCGAGGCCGGTCCGGCGGCATTGAGCTTGGAAGCGAACAGTTCCAGTTCGTCGATGGCCGCGCCCCCGGCAAAGCTGTTGCCCGGGACGGTGAGACGGATGGCCCGGGCCGAAACCGGGTCGAAATTGAAGCGGTGGCGCAGAGTCGGGGCCGACAGGAGGCTGCCGGGCACGCCGCCCTGAGCGTAGGTGATTTCCCCGAGTTTCTGCCAAACGGCTCCTGCCGGGTCGGAGAGGACGTCGGAATTTGAATACTCCACCACGAAGGTGCCGAAGGCCCGGTCGAGGAAGTTCCCCGTGTTGTCGCGTCCGAAGGCGAGGCCCGAGAGCGACTGCGGGGCGGCGAAGGCGAGCCCGACCCAGCTGTCCTGGCTGTTTCCGATCCACGAACCGGGGTTGCCGAAGGCCCCGTCGATGATGCCGCCGACCGTGTGAACGCCCACGCCATCGCCATTGATGAGGTCGCGTGCGAAGGGTGTGCCTGCCGTGGCCAGATTTCCGGCCCCGATGGTTCCTCCCTGTTCCACGATGGCGAAGGAACCATTGAAATTCTGGGCTGCGGCGGCGGCCGGCAGGGCGAGCAGCGCAAGGAGGCGGCGGGTCAGTGCAATCATGAAAAAAAAGGAATTCCCCGATAGTCTGCGCGACAACGGCACGGCCTGTAAATGCCGGATTCGCGCAATTCCGCCGCACTGCCGGAGCGATTCCGGAAGGCGGTCAGGGCGGTCCAGAAGCTTCCGGAAGCGGTCTGGTTCCGTTCACTTTCCCCCGAGCAGGTGAGTCTGCCAGAACGTGATGGTGCTGAGGAACTGGCTGTCGATATTGGCCTTTTTGGCGAAGCCATGGCCTTCGTCCGGAGCCATGAGGTACCAGACCGGTGGGCCGGCCTCCCGGACGGCCTTGACCATCTGTTCGGCTTCCGTGACCGGAACGCGCGGGTCGTTCTTGCCCTGCACAATGAAGAGCGGGGCACGGATTTTCGAGGCGTGGGCCGTGGGGCTGATTTCCTCGAGGAATTTCGCCATGGCGGGGTCGCGTTCATCTCCGTATTCGACGCGGCGGAGATCGCGGCGGTAGCCCGAGGTGTTGGCGAGGAAGGTCAGAAAGTTGGAGATGCCGACGATGTCGCAGCCCGCCTTGAAGCGATCGGGGAAATCGATGAGACAGGCGAGGGTCATGTAGCCACCGTACGATCCTCCGGTGACTCCCGTGCGGGCCGGGTCGAGCGCGGGATCGGCGGCG
>JBIICE010000260.1:0-5102 GCA_044239025.1 Verrucomicrobiales bacterium | reverse complement strand
CTCACCAGATCGCCCACCCGGAAGTCGCTGACATTGCCTCCCACCGCCGCAATCTCCCCGCAGAATTCATGCCCCACGGTCATCGGTACCGGAATCGTCCGCTGCGCCCACGCATCCCATTTGTAGATGTGCAGATCAGTCCCGCACAACGATGTCTTCTTCACCCGGATCAGCACGTCGTTGATCCCCGGCTCCGGTTCGGGCACATCACAAAGCCACAAGCCGGGGCGAGCTTCTTTCTTCACAAGCGCTTTCATCTTGCCGGCGACCGTTCCGTTTTAGCGGAGGATTTCAACAAGATAACGGAGAGAAGAACGCAGAACGCACGACCCCATCGGAGGTTCTCCGTGCCCAGCATCGTCGACTTCCCCAGCGATCCCCGCTTGCGGGCCCCGAACATGAGTGTATGATGAAATTGCCCGTCGACCCCATTTTCCCCGACAGGTACCAGATCCATGGAAGCGCCCCTCACCGACCACTCCGCCATCCAGGCTCTCACCGCTGAAATCCAGCAACTGCGCGACCGCGTCGCCGCCCTCGAACACATCCTCGCGGAGGATCATCAGAAACTGACCCGACTGGAAACCGAAGTCGAGCACGACCACGAAGTAATCGGCCGGCTCGAGCATCCGTCCCAGTCCAGTTACTACACAGGAAGGCGCACGGTTACGGTCGGTCTCTGACCTGCCCGCCCGGCAACCGCGACCCTGACCGCAAATTCCCTTGCACCGGATGCCCCGGACAGGCATCCCTCGGATGGCTGCCCCCATGACCATCATGCCGGGCAGCGCATCCGTTCTCCATGCATTCTTCCGCAGATCCCCTCCAGCGCCCGCACATTGTCGTGCTCGGCGGTGGACCCACCGGCCTGTACGCGGCCCGCACGCTCACGCAGCGCGGCCACCACGTCACCCTCATTGAAAAGGCCGATCGCCCCGGAGGCCTTGCCACCAGTCACCGTCACGGCAGCAACTGGTACGACCTCGGGGTCCACATGCTCCATGAATTCGACCGTGAGATCTTCGAGGACATCCGCGACAATGTCATGGGCGATGAACGCATCGAAGTCCCCCTCGATGCCAAAATCCGATGGGCCGGATCGTTCTACCGCTACCCTCTCCAGTTCGGTGACATGGTGCGGGGCATTCCTCCCCTGACCCTCGCCCGCTGCGTCATCGGCCTCCTCTCCACGCAACTCTGGTACAAGGTCTTCCCGCGGGAGCCCAAGGACGCCGAGGAAGCACTCATCCAGCTCTACGGGGCTCCCCTCTACCGCTTCTTCTTCCGCGACTTCACCCACCGCTACTGGGGATTCCCCACCACGGAACTCGACGCAAAATTCATCACGACCAAAATGCCGCGGCTCACCGCCGTCGACGTCATCAAGAAGGTGCTCGCCAAGTTCGGGATCAAGGACCGCAATGTCCATGCCGTCGAAAGCGCCCTCCGCGAGGAAACCCTGCACTACTCACGGTCGGGGGCCGAAACCATGACGCGCCGCCTCGCCGATGCCATCCGCGCCAGTGGCGGCTCCATCCTGCTCAACCAGGACGTAGCGGCCGTCGCAATCAGTAACGGCAGGGCCACCGCCGTCACCACCCGGGATGCCACCACGGGCTTGGAATCACACATCGCCTGCGACTATCTCATCAATACCATCCCGCTCCCGCACCTCGTCCAGCGCACCACGGGCGACACCGTGCCGGAGGCCGTCCGCGCAAGCTGCAGCCACCTCCGCTACAAACCCATCACCATCCATGGCCTCCTCGTGCGGAAAGCGAAGTGCATCGACGGGCTCTACATCTACTACCGCGACCGCATCTTCCACCGCGTCGGTGAACCGAAGAACGCCGGCCTCACCGTCAACCCGCCAGACCACAGCGTCCTCATCGTCGAAACCACCTGCGAGGAGGGCGACGATAAATGGAACGCCACTCAGGAGGTGCGCGAACGCATCATGACCGACCTCGAAGCGGAAAACATCGTCTCACGCGACCGCATCGCGGAATGGCATGTGCTCCACGCCCAGCAGGGCTACCCGGTCTTCCGCCTCGGCTTCGAACCCCACTTCCAGAATGTCATGAACTGGATCGGATCGATCGCCAATCTCCGCACGGCGGGACGCCAGGGAGCCTTCTGCTACCCGAACATGCACAGTGCCATGCGTCAGGGCGCCAAAGCTGCCGACGCCATCGAAAACCAGATCTCCGCTGACAAGGCCACTACCACCGCTTCCCAGTCATGAACCCGCGCTCCGCCTTCCTCCTCCTCACCGCTGCGGCGGCTTTCCTCAGTTCCTGCGCGACGACTCCCCAGCAGGCTTCCGACAACAGCCCGGCCGTGCAGGCCCGCAATGCCGCCATTCTGGCCGAGCCCAGAGGCGACTGGTTCATCGGCCGACGCTACTTCACCCAGAAATGCCGCTACTGGGGGTACCTCCGCCGCCCCGGCCAACTCTGGGATTCCAGCAGACTCGTGGTCATGGACGAATCCCGCGGCACTCTCAACCCGGACCGCGTCACGGAATCCCCGGCCGACTCCAGCCGCGCCCACGGATTCGATCACAATGCAGAATACCGCGTCTGGGGCACCTTCAGAAACGGCACCTGCTACGACCCCAACGCCGACCTCGAACTTCCCATCTTCATCCCGAAACGCTTTGAACTGATCAGCGAACGCCCCGGATTTCTCTTCAGCCCGCGCGACCGCTACGACCCCCGCTACCTCCCCGCCCGAGAGGCTCCCAACCGCACGGAAGCCAAACGCTGACCCGACCAACCTCAGCATGCACGTCTGGTCCAAACTCAGTGGTGCCCAGTGGGAAGATGCATGGGTGGAACGCTTCCACGGACCCCTCGCCACCGGTCTCGTGATCTCCAGCCTTCCCAGCGGACGCACCATCCGCGTCGAAGTCTACTGCGAACGCCAAAGCGACGCCGAACGCATCCGCCGGGAATTCGGAGGGTCGGTCCGCGCTGTCCCCGCCCGCAACTGGGCCGCCCACTCCGCCACGGCGCTCCAGCCGATCAGCATCCGCAGCCGACTCGTCATCTGCCATACCACCGAAGCCGCCGCGGAAATGCGCCAACTCCACCCGGACCGCATGATTCTCACCATTCCAGGCGAAATGGCCTTCGGCACGGGCGACCACGCCACCACCAGTACCTGCCTGCGCCTCATCGCCGATTACGCCCACACCCACCGCCACGGACCATGGAGCCTGCTCGACCTCGGCTGCGGCACCGGCATTCTCGGCATCGCCGCCGCACTCCTCGGAGCCAGCCCGGTCACGGGATTCGATTACGACCCCGCCGCGGTCCGCATCGCCAACCGCAATGCCCGACTGAACGGCACCCGCGGCCTCCGCTTCACGCAGGACGACGTCACCACATGGCATCCCAGCCAGCAGTTCGATGTCGTCGCCGCCAACATCTTCTACGACGTCCTCACCCTCTCGTTCGACCGCATCGCCGCGGCCACCAAACCCGGCGGTCTCGTTCTCGTCTCGGGTATCCTCGCCACACAGGCAGACGATTGCCTCGCCGCCGGAACAAAATCCGGACTCGTCTTCGGTAAGCCCATCCGCCGGGGCAAATGGGTCACCGCCGCCGGTCACCGCCCGGCCGCCTGACCGCCCCATCCCCGCCGGCATGGCCTCTGTTCTCCGCCGGATCCTCGAGAAACATGGTGGCCGCCTCCGCTGGAGCGACTGGATGCAGGCGGCCCTGTACGACCCGGAATCCGGTTACTACACCACCGCCATCCGCACGGTCGGGCACCGCGGCGACTTCTCCACCAGCGCCACGCTGAGCGACGGCCTCGGCAAGGCCATCGCCACATGGATCCAGCGCGAATGGCGTTTCCATCGGCGACGCCTCCCGCTCATCGAGGTCGGGCCTGGCACCGGAGCGCTGCACGAAACAATTCTCAGGCACCTTCCAAAGGTTCTCCGCACCGCCCTGCCTTCCCACCTCGTCGAGACTTCCCCCGTCCTGCGCCGGCAGCAGGAAATCACGCTCGCCAGCCACCACCGCCGGATCCACTGGCACAGCCTCCTCAGCGAGGCCCTCCAGCACTGCGGCGGCGAGGCCCTCATCTTCTCGAATGAACTGGCCGACGCCTTCCCGGCGTCCCTCCTCCAGCTCGACAACGGTTCGTGGCTCGAAGTCTGGCTCGCCATCTCTCCCTCGGGCAGCATCACGGAATGCCTCGAACCCGCCGCCCATGGTCTCTCCTCTTCCGCCCTCGCGCTCCCATGGCCCGAAGGCCAGCGCATCGAAATCCTCGAATCCTGGCGGCAATGGCTCCGCACATGGACCCCGTCCTGGTCTCAAGGCTCCCTGCTGACGGTCGATTACGGCGGTTCACCTGAATCCATCTACCACCGCCGCCCCCAAGGCTCGGCCCGCGGCTATTACCGGCATGCTCCGGTCGCCGCGCATGATCTCTACGCACTCACCGGCCGCTGCGACATCACCACCGACGTCAATTTCACGGACCTCAGGACATGGGGCGAAGCCGCAGGACTCGTCACTGCGGAACTCATCAGCCAGGAGGAATTCGTCCGCCGCTCGTCGCCAGATGACCCGCTCTGCAGGGACGGCGGGCCCGCCTCTCATTTCGTCTGCCTCACCCAGCGCCGCCCCGCTTCCCCTTGACCGCGCGCCGGCCCGCTCCAGCCGCCGCCTTCGCCTTGGCCAGACCCAGCCACTCCCCGGCGTTGATGCAGAAAATCAGCAGCAGCCACATGTGGTTCCAGAACTCAATCTCCATGAGGAAAGCAATTCCCACATGCATCAGCAGCAGGGCCACCCCAAACCAACGGCACATCGGTCGGTTCAGCAGCAGCAGGAACCCCAGCACTTCCAGCACCAGCCCGGTCCCGAAAAACAGCCGCGCCACATTGGGATACTTCACAATCAGATCCGGCACCACCGTCAGCTTGAATCCCTCCGCCGGCACCAGCGTGCTGTAGTACTGCGACAGATTCGCCTTGATCGACTGCACCGCCAGCACCGGCACCCGGTGAATCCACTGAAAATCAGTCGCCTTCAGCTTCACAATCCCGGACGCCACATAACCCGCGGCAATGGTCATCACGG
>JBIICE010000259.1:0-5120 GCA_044239025.1 Verrucomicrobiales bacterium | reverse complement strand
TCTACAAATGGGATGCGTGGGCGCAGCGGACGATTCCGGTACCGATGACCGTGGGGCATGAATTCTGCGGGGAGATTGCGGCGGTGGGAGGCAATGTCAGCGACTTCCGGGTGGGCGATCTGGTGAGTGGTGAGGGGCATCTCGTGTGTGGCCGGTGCCGGAACTGTCTGGCGGGGCGGCGTCATCTCTGTGCGCAGACGAGGGGGATCGGGGTGAACACGACCGGAGCCTTTGCGGAATTCCTGGTGCTGCCGATGACCAACGTGTGGCTGGCCGACCGGAACATTCCCGAGGAAGTGATTTCCTGTTTTGATCCCCTCGGGAACGCCACGCACACAGCGCTGAGCTTTGATGTCCTCGGGGAGGACGTGCTCATCACGGGGGCTGGTCCGATTGGCTGCATGGCGGCGGCGATTGTGCGGCATGCGGGGGCGCGGCACGTGGTGGTGACCGATGTGAATCCGCGGCGGCTGGCGCTGGCGGCGCGGATGGGGGCGACGCGGACGGTGGATGTGAGCCGTGAGGATGTGAAGGACGTGCAGCGCGCACTGGGGATGGTGGAGGGATTCGATGTGAGTCTGGAGATGTCCGGATCGCCGCAGGCGATGCAGACGATCCTTGCGAATGCCTGTCATGGCGGAAAGGTGGCCATCCTTGGGATTTTCCCCGAGCCATTTGCGGTCGACTGGGATCAAGTGATCTTCAAAATGCTGACTATCAAAGGAATATACGGTCGGGAGATGTACGAGACGTGGTACAAGATGACAACGATGCTGCAGAGTGGTCTCGACATTGCGCCTGTGATCACGCACCGCCTTCCGTACACGGCCTTCGAGGAAGGGTTTGCCGCGATGCAGTCAGGGGAAGCGGGCAAGGTGGTGCTCGACTGGGAATCGGTCTGAGCGGGCGCTTGCCGGGGGTGCGCTCACGGGTGAAGAAGGACGGTGCAGTTTGCGGAAGCGATTGACCGGTTTGTGATGTATCTGGCCACCGAGCGTGGGTTGTCGGACAACTATCAATTGTCCGTGCGGAGGTCGCTTGAGGCGTTTGGGCGTTGGTATGGGGAACGGGTGGCGGACGATGTGGGCCGGGTGGTGGTTGATGAGATGACAGGGTATCTGATGGAGCGGCGGGGTGCGGGGCTTGCGAATGCGACCGTGCGGCTGGATGCGATGGCGATGAAGATCTGTTTCCGCTGGCTGGCGGCGCGGGGCCTTGTGTCGGGCGATGCGGGGGCACTGCTGATGGCTCCGCGGCTGGATGGGGCTCTGCCCGAGACCCTGAGTCAGGAGGAAGTGGGTCATCTGCTGGCAGGGATCGAGCTGAAGGGACCGCTGGATTACCGTGATCTGGCGGTACTGGAACTGCTGTATGCGAGCGGGCTGCGGATCTCGGAACTGGCGGGAGCGACCCTTGATGCGCTCTCCCTTGAGGAAGGGATGATCCGCGTGACCGGGAAGGGGAACAAGGTGCGGGTGGTACCGGTGGGAGGAGTGGCCGTGGAGGCCCTGCGGGCATGGCTCGAGAAGGGGAGACCAGGGCTGGTGGGGCGGCGGACCGGCAACCATGTCTTCATTTCCGTGAGAGGCACGCGGATGACAACGCAGCGGTACTGGCAGATTGTGAAGGCGCGTGCGGCGGCAGTGGGCATGGACGTGCATCCGCATCTGCTGCGGCATTCCTTTGCCACGCACCTGCTGAGCGGCGGCGCCGATCTGCGGGTGATTCAGGAAATGCTGGGACATGCCAGTGTGGTCACGACTCAGATTTACACGCATGTGGATCAGGAGCGGCTGCGCGAGGTGCACCGCCGGTTTCATCCGCGGGCCTGAAGGAGGGAGGCACCGTGATGACGCGTGGGAAAGCGACTTGATTTCCCGGGAGCGGGGCAATTTGGTGGGCGGCATGATGACGACCCGCCGTTCCCTGCTGATCTGTGCCGCTGCTGCCCTTGTTTCCGGACCTGTGACCGGGGAAGAAGCGGGGTTTGCGCCCCTGTTTGACGGCAAGACCCTCGACGGTTGGCACAACCCCTACGATTGGGGCGTCGCTGAAGTGAAGGACGGCGAGATTCATCTGACTGCCGACCGGAAATTCTTTCTCGTGACGAAGGAAAGCTACGGAGATTTTGTCTTTGAGGGCGAGGTGCATCTTCCCGAGGGCAAGGCCAACAGTGGATTCATGTTCCGGGCGCATGTGGAGAAGAACAAAGTGTTCGGCTACCAGGCCGAAGTCGATGGCGACGCAAACCGCAAGTGGTCGGGTGGGCTCTATGATGAGGGGCGGCGTGCATGGTTCATCAGTCCGGTGAAGGAAGATCCGAAGAAGGCGAAGGACGCAGCGAAGGCCGTCGGTCAGGTGAGCCCCGAGGAATTCCGGGCGCGCGCCGGCGAGGCTTTCCGGCGGAACGACTGGAACCGCTACCGGATCACGTGCCGTGGCAAGCGGCTGACGATCGAGGTGAATGGCGTGGTGACGACCGACTGTGAGGACGGGGTGGATGCGGGAGGCGTGATTGCGATTCAGCATCACGGCGAAAAAGGCGCGACGTACCGTTTCCGGAACCTGCGGATCCGGAAGCTGTGAATGCGGCGAAACGCGCCATGCTGGCCGTGCGTAGCTAAACGGCATGAAGTACTGGACGACGCTGCTCTGGTTCCATGCCGCGGGATTGGCCGCGGCAGGGGATGCGGCATTGCTGTGGGAGGAGCGCGTGCGGCCGATGCTCGATGAACAGTGTGTGAAGTGTCATGGTCCGATCGAGGAGAAGAGCGGTCTGGTGGTGGACACCGTGGAAGGAATACTCCGCGGAGGGGACGAAGGTCCTGTGGTGGTTCCCGGCAAGCCCGGCGAAAGCCGCTTCTACAGCTACCTTGCCGAGGGCGCGGATCCGCACATGCCTCCGAAGAAGCAGTTGAGCGAGGCCGAGCGCGAAGGCGTGCGGCTTTGGATCGAAGCGCTCGGGAAACCGCCAGACGGCGGGGATCGTCCTGCCGACGGGCCAACGGGCCCGGTGCCGGGGGATCCCGCGCAGGCCATTGATTACTTTCTGGAGTTTGCTCAGAAGCGGGCCGGGGTGGAGACCGCGCCTGTCTGTGATGACCGTACCTTTGTGAGACGGGTGTGGCTGGATCTGGCCGGCACGGTGCCATCAGCCGAAGTGCAGCAGGAGTTTGTGGACTCGACCGACCCCGGCAAGCGGTCGAAGCTGATGGAAGCGCGGTTGGCGGCTCCCGAGTATGCCCGGACCATGCGGGAGCTGTGGGATGTGCTGCTGATGGGGCAGGGCAGCGAAGGAAAACGGAAGCAGCGGGCCGAGCACGGTTGGCATGGCTATCTGGAGCGGGCGTTCGGGGAGAATCGGCCGTGGCCTGCGGTGGTGCGGGAAATCCTCGAAGCACGGCCCGGGAACGAGGCGGCGGCGGGGTCGCAGTGGTTTCTGTACGAGCGCGAGGCAAGGCATCAGGAGATGGCCGAGGCCGTGGCTCCGGTGATTTACGGGACGCGGATCGACTGTGCGCAGTGTCATGATCATCCCCTCGCCCGCGAGATCCGGCAGGCGCATTACTGGGGATTGGTGGCGGCCTTCAACCGGAGCCGACGGGCACCGTCCGGGATTGCCGTGGAGGAATCCGCGGTGGGCGGGCACATGAATTTCACGAATCTGAAGAAGGAATCGCAGCCCGCACTGCTCGAGGTGCTTGGCGGGGGAGTGATCGCCGAGGAACGGCCAGCGGAAGGGGCGAAGGAGGAAGATGGGGAGGACCGGTATGTGGTGGCAGGCAACGGGCTCAAGGTGCCGAAGTTTTCGCGCCGGGGCGCCCTTGCCGAGGCCGCGACGAAGGATAATCCGCTGCTGATGCGGGCCTTTGTGAACCGGACATGGGCGCAGTTTTTCGGTCGGGGGCTGGTGCATCCGGTGGATGAGATCAACAGCCGGAACCGGGCATCGCATCCTGACCTGCTCGCTTGGCTCACGAAGGATTTTACGGAGCATGGTGGGGATGTGAAGCGGTTGGTGCGGGCGATGGTGGGAAGCCGGGCATGGCAACGGGCGGCGTGGCGCGGGGCCGGAGAATCGCCGGAGGCCCAGCATTTCGCAGCCTTTGCGGAGCGGCCGCTGCCTGCCGGGACACTGGCGCGTTCCATCGAACTGGTGCTCGGGCGGCGTGCTTCCGATGAAAATTTCCACGCCGAGCTGGCGGCGAAGTTTCCCGAGGTGATGCCGCGGGAGTACTTGGCGACGACGCAGCAGGCCATGTTTCTGACGAATGCGCCGGCGGTGGCAGCCCTGCTGTCGGCCGAGGCTGGAACGGCCGCGGTGCTGGCGCGGGAGAACGACCCTGCGGCGATGGTGCGGCGGAGTTTCGAGGCCGTGCTGGGGCGCGGTCCCGATCCGGAAGAGGCTGCCGGGGCGATGGCCTTCGTGGAGAAAATGGGCGGGCGCCGCGAGGCCGCCGTGCGTTCCCTGCTGTGGGCTCTCGTGTGCGGCCCGGAATTCCTGACGAATCACTGATGGCCATGACCAACGCACCGGAAGACGGTCATTGCCGGACCGATGAGCACCAGCTGCACCGCCGGACGTTTCTTCAGGGCATGGGCACGGCCGGACTGGCGTCCGTCGTGACCAGTTTTGCCGGATTGTTCAGTTCACCGGCGTTTGCCGAGGATGTCCGGCGGCGGAACAAGCGCTGCATTCTGCTGTGGCTGTGCGGAGCCCCCAGTCAGTTCGAGACGTGGGATCCCAAGCCCGGACGGCCGTCGGCCGGGCCATTCGGGACAGTGCCGACCGAGATTCCGGGAGTGCGTTTCTCCTCGCTGCTGCCGCGCTGCGCTTCCATGGCCGGCAAGCTCGCGGTGGTGCGGTCCATGAAGACAGCACAATCCGAGCATTTTCAGGCCATCAGTCTGCTGCAGCGCGGCAATCCCGACCGTCCCGGATTCACGCGTCCGACCCTCGGATCGGTCGTGGGGCATGCCCTCGGACAGGTCGAGACGAAAGTTCCGAATTTCATTCTGCTCGATCCGATTCCCGGCGGGAACGAGTTTCAGGCGTTCAAGGCAGGTAATTGGGCGGGCTGGCTGGGTGCCGAGTACGGTCCGGTGCGGATGGGCGGCGA
>JBIICE010000258.1:0-5151 GCA_044239025.1 Verrucomicrobiales bacterium | reverse complement strand
TCACCTTCTCCTCGCTGCTGCCGGAAGGACAGAAGGTGCTCACCACGGCCCAGGCGGAACTGCTCGCGGACCAGATGGCAAAGATTCACAGCCGCTTCCAGCCGCTCTATGGCTACCCCCCGGATTTCGCCATGGAACTGGAATGGAAAATCGACGCCCAGGGCAGACTGGCGATCAAGCAGGCCCGCCCGTGGATTGACTGAGTCCGCGGCGGGAGCAGGGTGAACCGGTCTGACGTCCCGACTTGATTCGCGCCGCGGTCCCTCGTACTGCGGCGGCATGTCCAGTCCATGGTTCGTCGTCCCCACCGCCCGGCATCACGGCCTCATCAAGGCTGCCTACCTGCACCGTGGCTACAGCGAAGCCGAGAGCGAAGACGCCGCGCGCTTCTGTGATCTGGCGTCGCGCCACGGCATCCGGACGCACAATGGCATCAAGGCGCTCCACCTTGACGAACACTTCGGCAGCCGCGCCGGCGGCTGCGTGCCCCGCGCGGAGATTGCCGTGCTCCCGAGCCGTTTTCCGGCTTCTGCCATCTGGAATGCCAACCGCAAGCTCGGCCAGAGCACGGCGTTTGCCGCCATGGACGAAGCCATCCGGCTCGCGGACCGCTACGGGATCGGACAGGTCAGCGTCGACCATGCCTTCCATTACCTGTGGGGTGGTGGCTATGTGATGGAAGCCGCCCAGCGCGGCTACCTTGCCTACACGAACTGCACGGCGGCCCTCGCGGAGGTCGTGCCTTTCGGGGGACGCTTTCCGACCCTCGGCACCAATCCCCACAGCTGGGGCTTCCCGACGCAGCACGCCGTCGGCTTCCCCGTGGTCATCGACTGGGCCACGAGCACCGTCGCCATGGGGCGCGTCCAGCAACTCAAACGCGAAGGCAAACCCCTGCCCCCGGATGCCGCGGTCGACGCCGAAGGGCGACCCACCACGGATCCGGAGAAAGTGGCAGCTCTTGTGCCATTCGGCGCTCACAAGGGCTACGGTCTTTCCCTCATCAATGAAATGGTCGCCGCCCTCATCGGTGGATCGCTTCCCACCCTGCGCAGCCGCCCCATTCCGGATGGCGAAAAACGGACCTGCTGTTTCTATTTCTCAGTGATTCATCCCGATGCCCTCGGAAGCGGACTGTTTGCACGCGGCCGCTCGCAGCAGGACAACCTCAAGGCGGTCCTCGCCGATGTCTTCGGACACGGTAACGAAGGCTGCACGCTGCCGGGTCAACCGGAGGCCCGCGCGGCCGCAGCCTCGGACGCCGCCGGTGGTCTCCTCTTTTCAGCTGCGGAAATCGCCGAATTCAATGCCATCGCCCGGGAATGCGGCGAACCGGAATGGGATGCCGCTTCCTTCGCGGTCGCCTGAGATTCGGCTTTCCACTGCCACTATTCAGCGGAACTCGGTCGGTTTCCCGACCACTTCCCACTGCTCCAGTTCGGAGCGGCGCGACTCGAGCGCGCGTTTCGCTTTGTTCGTGGCATAAGTTCCCAGCACGATCCGGAAGGGTGGTTTATCTTCCGCAACGACCCGGAGAATGACTTCGGCCGCGCGCTCGGGATCGCCAGGCTGCTTCCCATCCATCCCGCCAATGAGCGAGGCGAACTTCCCGGAGGTGCCCGCATATTCGGGCAGTGCTACCGGAGCCCGGTCCACCGAGCGCTTCACGAAATCGGTGCGGAATGGCCCGGGAATGACCACCGTCACCCGGATGCCATGGGGAGCGAGTTCGGCGGCCAGCGATTCGCAGGCGAGTTCCATCCCGGCCTTGGCACCGCCGTAGACGGAGAACCCCGGGTAGTTGGCGATCGCGGCGGCCGCTCCCATCTGAATGATCCTGCCACGGCCCCGCGCACGGAATCCCGGGAGCACGGCCCGCAGAACGCGCAGCTGACCCGTAAAATTCACGGTGATGTTTTCCTCGATCTGCTCGTCGCTGACTTCCTCGAGCGCACCCACGAGCCCACGCCCGCCATTGTTCACAAGGACATCAATGGCCCCGAAGGCCCGCTCCGCCGCAGCCACGGCAACACGGATGGAATCCGCATCGCCCAGATCCAGCCGGAAACTCCGGGCCTGCATCGGGAATTCCCCGCACAGTTCATCAAGGTCACCAGGGTTGCGCGACGTGAGCGCTGCCTGATGCCCAGCCTCGAGGACTTTGCGCGCCAGCGCCCGCCCGAAACCGGACGAAGCCCCCGTGATGAACCATACCATGGAATCGGAATCGGATGACATGTCCTCCGGATACGCCTGCCAGCATCATTCCGGCGCAATGCTTCCGGACGAACGCAGATCACTCAGCAATTCTTCTGCCGCCAGACGCCCCGAAAGCAGGGCTCCATTGATCGAGGGGGTCGCTGTGTGGTCGCCGCACACATAAAGGCCCGGCGCTTTCCGCGGGGAACTTCCCGCAAACCGCGGGTGCCGCGCGGCTTCCTCGGGCAGCGCCTGCCGGATGATCCGCTCCGACAGCAGACGCCAGCGATCCACAGCCGGACCAAACCAGCCACGCAACTGCGCCCGCACCGCTCCGGCATCATCCCAGCCGGATACACCGGGAAGCGTCGCCGCCACCACAAGGGCTTTCCCCGGCGGTGCCAGTTCAGGACTGACATTGCTCATGACCGCGGCATGATTGACCGGACCGGCACCATCGCCTTCGAGCAGCACGGCGGCTTCCCGCAGCGGTGCCGCATCGGCCGCCAAGGCAAACGACCCCGTGGCCCGCGACCCACCAGGCGTCTCCCCGAGCAACCGGGCACACTCGGGACCTTCCACCGCCAGCACCACGGCCCGCGCCGCTAGCCTCCGACCATCCTGCATGACCACCCCCGCGTCCTCAAGCCGCGCCACCCGTTCGCCGCAGCGGATCACGCCCCGGGACAGGCCACCCGCCAGCTGCCGGCTCAGCTCCCCCATTCCCAGCGCCGGAATCGCCGTATGCCCCACCGCAAACATCCGGTAGAGCCACGCCAGCCACGCACCGCCGGTCCGCAGATCCCGCTCCAGAAAAACCCCGCCGAAAAACGGCCGGAAAAACAACTCGGTCATCTGTGCCGAAAAATTCCGCCGGCGCAGAAAGTCGGCCGCCGATTCCTCCCGCTCTGCTTCCGCATCCATCAGACCCGACGCCAACCGGGCCGTCAGCAGCCCGGCACGCAGCTTGTCACCCAGAGGAATCGCCGGTTCCGCCAGACTCCGCAGCGCCGCCAGCGGCGACCGCAGCGGATTCGCCAGCCGCAGCCAGCGGCCATCCTTCCTGACCATGGCACCGGGCATGAACCGCCGCAGCCGCAATGGTTCCCAGTCGATCGCCCGCTGCGCCTCGGGATAGGCGGTGAGCAGCACCTGAAAACCACGGTCAATCCGGAAACCCTCCACCTCATCCGTGCGCACCCGCCCACCCGGCGCATCGGAGGCCTCCAGCACCACGACCCGGCAGCCCGCCGCGGTCAGCAGGCGCGCGCACTGCAGGCCGGCCAACCCGGCTCCGATGATCAGAATCTCCTCGTCCATACCGCTCTCATGCCGCCACTTCCCCGTTCACGCAATCCCGCCATCCAACCGCAGCACCCACAGCCCTCCGCAGAAAAAAGGGGCGCGCACCACCGCACGGTACGCGCCCCTCACAGTTTCCCCATGGCCCCCGCATCATCACGGATTGACCATCGCGGCCAGAGGCCTCACTTGCCACCCTGCTTCGGTGCCGCCGTAGCCGCCGCATAGAGCGCATCGGCAGCTTTCCAGTTCACCACGTTGAACCACCCCGCCACATAGTCGGCTCGCTTGTTCTGGTACTTGAGATAATACGCGTGCTCCCACACATCGAGTGCCAGCACCGGTTGACCACGGTCGCCATTCGGCACCACCCCCTGCATGAGAGGATTGTCCTGGTTCGCCGTGCTCACCACCGCCAGTCCACCGTCCGGCTGCACAATGAGCCACGCCCAGCCACTGCCGAAGCGCTTCATGGCCGCGTCGCTGAACTTCTCCCGGAACTTCGCAAAGCTCCCGAACGCCTTCCCAAGCGCCGCTCCCAGCGCAGTCCCCTCGGCTTCCCCGCCAACCCCGGCTCCCGGTGCCGCCATGAGACTCCAGAACAGGGTGTGATTCCAGTGCCCTCCCCCGTTGTTCTGCACCGCCTTCTGAATGTCAGCCGGCAGAAAGCTGATGCCGCCGATCAGTTCCTCGATGCTCTTTTTCTGAAGATCGGCCGAACCCGCGATCGCCTTGTTCAGGTTGTCCACGTAGGCCTTGTGATGCTTGCCATGGTGAATCCCCATGGTCAGCGCATCAATGTGCGGCTCCAGCGCCGCCGGTTCATACGGCAGCGGAGCCAGCGTGAAGGGACCAGTCGGAGCCGGGGCCGCCGCCGGAGCCTGTGCTCCGGCACAAAACGGAAAACCAGCCGCAAGGGCCAGCGTCCCAGTGGTCAGAATCCGACGGCGGGAAAGGGAGGAAGATGCAGTTTCCATAGGTGGTCACGCTATCTTACGCCAACGCCCACGGTCGACCGCGATTTCACGCAATTCCGGAACCCGCCCTCAGCCCAGCGCGCCCGCACAGCGCCCGCACAGCAGCGGATGCGCCGCGTGACGGCCCACATCGGGCAGATGACGCCAGCACCTGGCACACTTTTCACAGGCCGTCCGCCGCACCGCCACCCCGAAGGTTCCTCCCCGCTCGACCGTCAGGTCGCTCACAATCAGGAATTCCTTCGCGGTCTCGAGATCGGCCAGCACTGCCGCCGCCCCATGCCCCTCCGGAACCGTAAGCACCGCCGCCGCTTCCAGATTGCTCCCGATGAGCTTCTCCTTGCGCGCCCGGTCAATCTCCTGCTGCAGCACGTCCCGCACGCCCTGCAGTTGCCCGATCGCCTCGCTGGCCTCGCCCCCCGCAAAGGCGGGATCAGGCACCGGAAAGTCCTGCTCATGGACCGAATCAGACTGCCCCGCGGCCTCCCACGCCTCGTCGGCCGTAAATGCCAGCACGGGAGCCAGCAGCCGCGTCAGATCCAGCAGCACCCGGTGCATGGCGGTCTGCGCACTGCGCCGCCGCACACTCGCCCCCGGATCGCAGTAAAGACGGTCTTTCGTGATATCAATGTGCAGCGCACTCAGATCCGCCGCACAGAACTGATTCAGCGTG
>JBIICE010000257.1:0-5194 GCA_044239025.1 Verrucomicrobiales bacterium | reverse complement strand
TCGACGCCAGCGCCTCCCGCACCCTGACCGATTCCATCGCGGACTGGATCGATGCCGACTCGAACCTCCGGACGATGGGCGCGGAACGCGAGTTCTACCTCACGGTGGACCGACCCGACTTTCCCCACAACCGCCCGTTCTCGAGCCTCGATGAACTCCTCCTCGTCCGGGGCTTCGCGGAAGTGGAACGCCGTCAGCCGGAATGGCGACGCTGGCTCACCCTTTTCGGCGACGGTTCCATCGACGTCTCGCTCGCCTCTCCGCAGTTCCTCGCGGTCCTCTTCGATGTCACCACCTCGGAAGTCTCGCGCTTCACCTCGGCCCGGCTCGGCCCGGACGCCCTCCGGGATACCAAGGACGACCCGGTCTTCTCCAATCTCAAGGAGGTCCGCAGCCTCCTCGATGTCCCGGAACAGAATTACACGGCCGTCGCCCCCATCCTCACCCTCAACCACCCGGTCAAACGCACGGAATGCCTCGCCACGGTCGGCCGTCTCGAACGCCGCCTCACCATCATCTCGGGCGAGGGTGTCTTCCTCGTCCACGAAGAATAATCCGCCATGCCCGGTTCCCTCACCATCCTCCCATCCCCTCTGCCGCGATGGGAACTCTGGACCATCTCGCGCACCGCCACATGGCTGCGCGACGCGGATGATCCCGCCACGGATGGCAAACCTCCCACGGTCGGCCTGCCCGCCCGGCTCTGCCGCACGTTCTCTTTCCCCGCTCCCACGGATGACCGCTCCCTCATCCGCAAGCTCGCCTTCGCCCAGCTCTAAAAACGTGGGCTCGCTCAGCACGGCGCGGACGCTGCCCCTTTCTCGGCCCAACTCATCCGGCCGGAACATGGCCCGCCACTCGTCTGCGTCGATGTCCTCCTCCCCGGAGCCACGGCCCTGCTCTCTTCCGTAAAGGCCAACGCGGCCGCCCCGGCCTTCCGCTTCCTCCCGCTCCCGAAGCACCACCTCGTCGTCTCGGAAGAACAGGGACGGCTCGTCCTCTCCGCTTCCTGTGACTCCCGGCTGGTCCATTCCCAGATCCTCGGATCGTCTCAGTCCCCTCTCGCGGAGACGGCCTCGGGCATCCACCTCGCTTCGCTCGCGCTCCAGCAGCAGAATATCATCACCCCTCCCTCCGCCCTCACGCTCTGGGGCGACTTCTCCGCGGATGACTGCAGCACGTTCGCTTCGCTGGTCGGTATTCCGGTCCACACGTCCCCGCGCCCCGCACCCGACCCCCGCCTCATCCGACGCGAGGCGGGCACTCAGCTTCTCCCGGCTTCCCACGCGGAATCCCGCCGCCGCCGCCGCTCGCACCTCGTCGCATGGGCTGCCGCCGCGGGCGCTCTCGCCCTCCCCGCCACATGGCTCCACCGCCAGTACAAGGAGGTGACGACGCTCGAGGAAACCGCCGCCCGCATGGAACGCACGCTCGACGTCCCGTCCGAAAAAACGGAAGCCGATGCCGCCCTCCGCGCCGCCCACGATCTCGTCGCCAAAACCCAGCAGCGCTGGTCCGCCCTCCGCAGCGCCCTCGAACCAAAACGCTACCCCGCGGCCCACCTCGACGCTCTCACCCGCTGCCTCAATGCCGCGGATGTCGTCCTCACAAGGTTCGAATCAAAACTCACCGAAGTCGCCGTGGCCGGCACCGCCCGCTCGGCCCGCGATGCCTTCAATTACTACAATGCGGTGACAGCAGACGCACCACTCGGCGTGTTCTCATGGAGCATGGCTCAGCCCTCCCTCGATAATGACGGCTCCGCCAGATTCGAAATCAAAGGGAAACTCAAGTGATGCGCCCTCTCACCAGATCGGAAAAAATCCTCCTCGCCGCCTGCGCTGCCACGGTCTCCCTCACCGGTCTCTGGCTCGCCGATGATGCCCTCGGCCGCCGCCGCGCCGCCGCCCGCAACACCATCGAAAACCTCGGCCCGCGCTCGGCCGCCGCCGTCGCCGCTGCCAGCGATGCCCCGTTCTGGACCGAACGCCAGCAATGGCTCGACACCACCATGCCGACCATCGACGACCCCGGCACAGCCCACAGCCGCCTCCTCGAACACCTCGTCGCCACCGCCCGCGACCGCGGCCTCACCACGGCTTCTCCCGTTCTCCTCAAACCGGAATCCGGTCCCCACCACCGCGACCTCTCGGTCACTCTGCAGGTCACCGGACCCGACCAGGCCCTCTTCCGCTGGCTCAGCGAAATACAGTCGCCGGAGAAATTCCACGTCGTCAAATACCTCCTGCTCACCACGGCCACCGCTGCGGTTCCCCCGCGCATGAACGCCACCATCACCGTGGCCCGATTCTTCCAGCCATGACGCCAGCAAGCCACGCCGCCAAAGCGATACTCGCCCTGCTGTTCCCGCTTCCTGCGGTCTCCCCGGCTCAGGAACCTGCCATCCCTCGCCCGGTCTCGTCCGCTGACTTCCCGAACCTCCTCGAACGTCTCCCGTTCCGCCAGGTGCTCAGTCTCTCGCAGTCGCTCGTCCTCTCGGGCATTGCTTCGCTGCCCACCGGAAAAATGATCACGGTCTGGGACCGCACCTCGGGCCAATCCTACCTCGTCACCAGCCAGCCCAATGCCCAGGGCTGGATCCTCGAATCCATCTCGGAAAATCAGGACCTCCGCAGCGCCTCGGCCACCATCGCCGCAGGAGACGAACGCATCACCGTCCGCTTCGACCCAGACCGCCTCACGCCGCCGAAACTCGACAATACCTCGAAACCAGCCCCGCGCTCGGATGCCTCGGTCGTCGTGGAGGCTCTGCTCCGCTCGCTCGACCCCTCGGCCGCCCGCGAATTCGAGAAACTTCCCGCCAAGGGCCAGGAATCGTTCCGCAAATCGTTCTCGGAATTCCTCTCGTCCTACCCCACGGCCAGTGAATCCCGGCGTCTCGCCTTCGTGCAGCGCGCCCTCGAAGCATCCAATCCCATCCCGCCTGACGGGCAGGAACCGCCTTCCCCGGAACCCGCCGCACCATCGCCGGCACCGGAACCCAGCCCAGTACCCGACCAAGGACCGCCATGACTTTCCCTTTCCGCTTCTGCACATCGCTCGCCGCCCTCGCCTTCGCCTCAAACCTGACGGCTCAGCAGCCCACCGCCGCTCAGCCCGATGCCGGCATTCAACTCCAGTTCCCCAACAATGGCATCAGCGACATCCTCGGCATCTACGAACTCCTCACGGGCAAACCTGTCATCCGTGACTCGGGCATCTTCGATGGCAAACCCCTCAGCCTCGTCACCGCCAAACCCGTCACGGAAGCGGAGGCCATCGAACTCATCGAATCCTGCCTCCAACTCAATGGCTACGTGATCGCCCAGTCGCCGGATCAGACCTCCACACGCGTCAGCCTCGCCTCGTCGGCCCAGGCCAATCTCGCCCGCGGTCTGCCGGTCCACCGTTCCCCGGAATCCCTCCCGGAAGGCCACGCCCTCGCTTCCTATTTCCTCCCGCTCGAACACATCGATCCCTCGGAGGCTTCCACCACCATCTGGAGCCATATCGGACTCCATACCTTCGGACGCCTCACCCCGGTCGCCAGCCCCCCAGGCATCCTCATCACGGAATCGGCCGACAATATCCGCCAGGCCATCCGCGTGGCCGAAGTCCTCGACGCTCCCCAGGCACGCACCAAACTCCTCACGGAATTCTACCCGCTCAAATACGCGGACGCTGTCGTCGTCGCCCAGATGCTGACCTCCACCCTGACCGCCCGCGTCGTCATTCCTCCCGTCACCATCGATACCCTCGGCGACAACGAATCGCGCCCCACCAACCGCATCCCCACGCAGATCCCCGCGCGCGTCATCGCCGATGACCGACTCAACCGCATCATGCTCGTCGCCACGGAGGCGGATCACGAATTCGCCAAGAAGGTCATCGGGCAATTCGACCAACCCATCAAAGCGGAAGCCCCTCTCGAACGCAGGCTGCGCTACGTCTTCGTTGATCAGGTGCTCCCGGTCCTCGCGGACATTCTCCAGGACACAGGCACGGGCAGCAGTACCGCGGCAGCCGGCGAATCGGTCCGTTCCCGCCGCACTCCGGTTAGCTCGGCGGACCCGGCCACGCTCGCAGGACGCCCCCGCCGCGTCTCGGCCCAGCGCGACGGTGCCACCACCGCCCCTGCGGGCTACGAGGACCAACTCATTCCCCCGGAGGAAACGGCCCCACCGCTCTCTGTCCTCGTCGGCAAAACCAGACTCGTCGCGGACGTCCAGGCGAACAAACTCCTCGCCTATGGCCCGCCGGAGGACCTCGCCAAGGTCTCGGGACTGCTCGACCGGCTCGACCACAAACCACCGCAGGTCTACCTCGCCACCATCATCGGACAACTCACCCTCGGCGACGATGTCGATTTCGGCGTGAGCTACCTCCGGCGCCTCAGCGAGGATGGCAATCTCGGCGGCGGCTTCATCTCGGCTGAAAATCTCGGACGCGCCGTCGCCGATATCCGCAACCCAGCCCTCGACCTCCCCCTCAAGCCGCTCACCCCCGGCCTCAATCTCTACGGCGAAATCGGCGACGGCGTCGACGCCTTCATCCACGCCCTCGAACAAACCCAGCGCTTCAAGGTCCTCTCCCGGCCGTCGATCTACGCGGCCAATAATAAAAAGGCGGTCATCACGTCGGGCCGCCGCATCCCCGTTCCCACCAGCTCGGTCTCGGACCTCGCGAACAATAACTCGGTCCGCACCGCCATCGATTTCCAGGACGTGGTTCTCAAACTCGAAGTCATCCCGCTCATCAACTCCAGCAAGGAGGTCAGTCTCAACATCGCCCAGGTCAACGACACGGTCGTCGGTCAGCAGATGGTCGCGGAAAACTCGGTCCCGGTCATTGCCACGGAACGGCTCCTCACTGCCGTCACGGTCCCCAACCGCTCGACCATCGTCCTCGGTGGCCTCATCACGGAAAACGAGGAGAAGGTCACCTCTGGCATCCCGCTCATCAGCCGGATCCCCGTCCTCGGTCATGCCTTCAAATCCACCACCTCACGCAAGGCCCGCAAGGAACTCATCATCTTCATCCAGCCGGTCGTCGTGGAGGACAACCCGGCGGCCCTCGAGGCCAGCTTCACGGAGGATACCCGCACAGCGGTCGGTTCGGACGCTGCGGCTGTCTTCCCGGAAGTTCCGCTCCCGGCCTTTGAACGTCCGCTCCCCGGCGTCAACGCCCCGCTGCC
>JBIICE010000374.1:0-20969 GCA_044239025.1 Verrucomicrobiales bacterium | reverse complement strand
GGTCCAGGTCCCGGATCCGCGCTGCCAAAAAACAGCGAACACGCCGCCAGAGTCGGCCGGAAGTCTGCGTAGCCGCAGTCGCTCAACTGCAGCACCCGGGCCCCGTCGTCAGCCCCATAGCGCATGATCTCGCCATTGGCGGTGGTCAGAAGATCAAGGAATCCTGCCGCCCGGAATCCCGCAGCCTTCACTTCTTCAGCAAGTCCAAGACCCGCCCTCCGGACGACCGCTGCCGCGAAGCAGAGGTCATCAAGCATCACCCGGTGGTAATTGGAAGAATGCTGGCTGAACGACCCATCGGCCGCCACAAGACGCACACAGAGATTCCCAAGTGTTTCGAGCCCAAGCCCAAGCCAGGCCCCCGCCCCGGGAAGATCCGGCCAGAGCACGCCCGCCGTAATCAGCCCCACCGCTTCACTGATCCCATGATTGTTGTCCTGAGACACCGCATAGCCAAGGTGCGACCCAATCCGCAACGCGCTGGCGTGAGCCAGTCGGCTCAGCTTTGCCATCCGCTCCGGAGTGGAGGTCACATGCCCCCGGAAGGCATCGCCGGCAAAAGCCGCAGCAAACAGCCGCATCGACGCCTCCTGTCCACACCTCCAGTTCGGCCCGGTGTTCGGAGGATTCTGCTCCATCCAGTCTTCCAACCATGTCCAGAACCGCTCAGGATAGCACGCCTCTCCGGTCCGCTGCCACGCTCGCACCAGAACCCACGACCAACTCCAGCGGTTGGCTTCCCAGACCCCCTTGATGTCTCCGTGCGAAAAATCTCCGACTTCCGTCCAGTGACCGTCCGACGCTACCCGCTGACCCGTGCAGACATTCAGAAACCAGTCGGGTGGACTGCCCACCGTCTCATATCGACCGGAAAAAACCCGGATCCTGCCCGCCAGCAGATTCTCCGCTTCCTCCCCGACACCTCCTAGTCCCTGACCCGATCCTAACCAATCGGCACCCCCGCGCATCCCGCCAACCGCAAGGGATTCCCAGCCGCATGGGGGCGTGCGCCGCCGGAGACTCCCGCTGAGCGACTCCACCCGCATCCGCGCCCGCTGCACGACCCACCCCGGGCCAAGCGTGCGCATCAAAGGAATGAAGTGCCTGATTTTCAAAGACATTTAATTCTCAGAACACTGCCCCGGACCATTCTGCAACCGCCAACAACAAACGGTTTGACCACCACGAAGGGCATCCCCGCCCGCCGTCAACCCCGTCAGTTCGCTGCCTGCACAAACCTCTCTTCCCCCAGCAGCACCACCCCCACGGTCTTCAGCAGAATCCGGAAATCAAGCAGTGCCGAACACTCGCGCACGTACCTCACATCCAGCCGGCTCCGCTGCTCCCACGAAAGCAGCACGCCACCATTCACCTGGGCAAGTCCCGTGAGCCCGGGACGCACGCGGAACCGTTCCTTCGCCCATTCTTCCATCTCGTCGTACGTCTGCCGCATGCAGGGTCGCGGTCCGATCAGACTCATATCCCCTTTCAGCACATTCAGAATCTGCGGAAGTTCGTCAATTTTCAGCCTCCGCAGGATCCGGCCCACCGCAATGACGTCGGGATCATCCGTGCGCGTCTGCGAAAGCACCCGCGCATCGTTCACATGCATCGTCCGCAGCTTGTAGATCGTGAAGGATTCTCCCCCAAGCCCAACCCGCTGCTGGAAAAAAAATGCCGGCCCTGGCGAAGTAAGTCTCACCAGAGTTGCCGCCACCACGATCACCGGACCTGCCACCACCAGGCCCAGCGAAGCTGCGGTCACATCCAGTCCACGTTTGATGAAGTCTCGGTAAGTCATCGAGGCCAGGTGGTCGGTTTCCTTGACACACCTCAGCCATCTCCATGAACGATCGTCCTGCTGGCGCAAGCCGATCTTGAGTGCCTGCTGAGAAATCCACGGTGGCAGCGCGGCAGACTGGTATTTTTCCTGACTCCACAGGCCTTTTCCGCTGCCACTCAGGCGATTCCAGAAGGCCCGCCCGTAACAGCAATCACAGGATCCTGCCGAGAATCTCCACCATGCGCTCCGCTGCCTTGCCATCCCATTTGCACGGGATGGCACCCTTCTTCCATTCGCCAGCCAGTACCCGGCGCATGGCTGGAGGCACCGCCCCGGGATCGGTTCCAATCAACTCGTTCGTACCAACTGTCACCGTCTCCGGCCGCTCGGTGCTGTCCCGCAGGGTCAGACAGGGAATCCCCAGCACGGTCGCCTCCTCGGTGATTCCCCCGGAATCGGTGATGACGCCCAACGAATGCTTCACAAGGTGGATGAATTCCAGGTAGCCCAGCGGATCCACTTTCCGGATGCCCGGAAACGATTCACCCGCCGCAGCAAGGATCTTCGCCGTTCTCGGATGCACCGGGAAAATCACCGGCAACCCACCCGCGGCCGCTTCCACGGTCCGCAGCAGCGCCATCAGCTTCTGCGGGTCATCCACGTTGGCGGGACGATGCAGCGTCGCGACCCAGTAGCCACGCTCCGGAAGCCCCCCCAGCCCCTCCGCTGCCCTGATCCGCGGCAATTGCCGCAGCAGCGTGTCAATCATGGTGTTCCCGACAAAAAAGATCCGGTCGTCTTCCACACCAGACGCACGGAGATTGACACCCGCCGATTCCGAAGTCGTGAAAAACCAGTTCGATATGCTGTCGGTCACCACGCGGTTCACCTCCTCAGGCATGCTCCAGTCACCCGACCGGATCCCCGCCTCCACATGCGCCACCGGAACGCCGAGCTTCCGCGCCACAATCGCACACGCCATCGTCGAGTTCACATCACCCACCACCAGACAGAGATCCGGACGACGACGCAGCACCGCACGTTCATATTCCAACATGATCTTGCCGGTCTGCTCGGCCTGCGTCCCCGACCCCGTCTCCAGCTTCTCATCAGGCTCGGGAATACCCAACTGCTCGAAGAAACTCCCGGACATCGCCTGATCATAATGCTGCCCAGTATGCACCAACCGGAACCCCAGCCCACTTCCCGGCCAGACTCGGATCGCCTCCACAATCGGGGCGATCTTCATGAAATTCGGCCGCGCCCCGGCAATCAGATCAATGATTCTCATAATGTTCTCTCTGTTAAATCTATTCCGATGACCCACCAGCGTTTTGTGAATCCGCCAACGCCATTCCCGTCCTGCGGACCTCACCCGACTGCATCGCCTGCATCCAGACTGCCAGCCTGGAAACCTCGAGAATCTCCTCCAAAGCCATCGGAGCCGAGCCCCGCCCCTCCGCCGCCTCCACAAAGGCCCGCAGGGCCTCAGGGTGCCCCTTCCGGGGTGCCTTCGACCAGCGCCCACCCCAGGACAGCCCGCCCAACCCCTCGCTGCGCAGCTTTGCCCAGTTCTGAATCTCCGCACGCCATCCCGATCCGGTCACTTCAATCTGCTCCTTCGGCACATGCCCGGGAAGATCAGTCCGGTAATCGATGACCGCTTCGGATCCCCCCGGAAAGCGCAGCACATAACAACCACCATCCTGACCGTCCCGATCATGCCGCTCACACAGGATCTCCTCAACCGGACGACCAATCAGATACCTCGCCAGATCCACCCAGTGACAGGCTTCCCCCACAATTCTCCCACCGCCAGCCTTCGGATCCAGCGTCCAATGATCCGGATCCAGCCGACCGGCATTGATCACCGCACGGAACTTCATGCTCCCGCCCCGCGATGCCAACGCACCCCGCAGCAGCACCGCCGCAGGCGCGAACCGACGGTTGAATCCCACCATCAGACACTTGCCGGCATTCCGCGCTGCCTCTCCCACCCGCGCCACATCCTCTTCCGTCAACCCCAGCGGCTTCTCCACCCATACGGACTTTCCGGCGGATAGATAACGGACCGCATCATCCGCATGAGCATCGTGCCGCGTGCACAGGAAAACCGCATCGGCCTTCACATGCACGTTGGGATCGGTCGCAGCCCGCCACGCCCCGAATCGCCTCGCAGCCAGCGCCGCCTGGTACCCCTGATTGGAAATGATCACATCCAGCCTCGGCCTTGGCTCCAACGCCATCAGCGCCGGAAGAAGCGTCCGCACACCGAAATTCCCCGCACCCACAAGCGCCACCATCGGCCCGTTTCCAACGGACTCCCCCAACCGCAATTCCCCACCAGCAGCATTCACACGATCTTTTCCATACTCCAGAACAAGCCCCAATGCCGATCTATCGGCGGTCAGGCGGTCATAGGCCCGCGCTGCCTCGGAAAAAGGAAAATTCGCCGTCACAAGATCCCGCACCACAAGTCTCCCCTCAGCCATATCGCCGAGAACCTCCTCGAAATTCGCCCTCACAGAACCCGGCCCGGTATGCGTGCGCTCTCCGTACGAGCAGGATACCTGAAAGGCGACCTCGTTTCGATAGAAGTCAGCCCGGTTCAGATGCAGTCCCACCACCCCCACCAGCACAACCTTACCCCTCCGCCGACAGACCCGAGCGGCCTGACTCACCGGTTCATCCGACTTCGTACTCGCCGTGATCAGAACGCCCGCCACTCCCAAGCCGCCGCTCCACGAGAATGCAGATCCCACCAAGTCCTGACCGGCAGGAATTTCGGCACCCGCCAACCGCGCCATCTCACGCTTCTCCCCGGAAGGGTCCCAACCAAGCACGAGGCATCCCCGCGCAAGCAGCAAACGCACCGCCAACTGCCCGATGAGCCCAAGTCCCATCACCACCACCCGATCACCCCGACGAGCCTCGAGAAGGTGGATCCCCTCAAGCGCAATCGCTGCCAGCGGCGTAAATGAGGCGGCCTCGTCCGCAACTCCCTCCGGAATCCGCGCTGCGAGACGCCCGGAAACGCTCACCACTTCTGCATGCGGACCATTGCTCACCACCCGCTCTCCCACTGCAAATTCGCCACCGCCGTGAACAACCACTCCCACCTGACAATATCCAAGCGCAATCGGCTGCGCCAGCTTGCTCCGGATCGCACCAACTGTCGCACTCAACCCATTCGCCCTCACCTTACCCAGCACCTCCCGCACCCGTTCGGGCTGCTGCCGCAGCTTCCCCACCAACCCAGCACGACCGAAATCCACCAGCATCCGCTCGGTCCCGGCGGATACCAGACTGCAGACGGACTGCACCACGACCACACCAGGCCGCCCCGTCGGGGGCGGGACCTCCACAAGGTGAGTTTCTCCACTGCCCAAATGCTGAAGTAATTGCTGCATAAATCACGAATGAAGCGCCACGCTGCTGCCGCCATCTTTTGCTGGTCTCAACTCTGGCGTAAACAATCTCCGCGTTTGCTGAATCTCAGCCCCGCATTCCCTGCCAGACTCCCAATTCCTGTTAACGAAAAACACCTCGTGACCCAGTGGAGAAGTCCAAACAACCTCGAAACCCATCTTGAATAGTGTATCGCTGAGCGCCCTCGTGTCGGCAACCGAGAATGGAGGCATCCAGTGATGAAATTCAATCAGCAACTGATGCACCCGCGCCAATGCCAGCAGGCCATCAGATGAACCAATCGCTGTGTATTCCGCACCTTCAATATCCACTTTAAGAACATTAATCTGGCGGTGCCCATTCCCCTGCATGATCTCACGGAGAGTCCTGCACTCGGCAGTAAACCGACCTCCCTGCGTTCGCCCCGTTGCCTGAAGCGAAGCAGAGACGTGACTCTCGTTGGTAGGCAAAAACAAATCCAACGTCCCGTTGTGGTCCGCCAGCGCAAGTTGATGCATCATGAATCTCTCCTCCGATATGTTGCATCGCACGTACTCCACGGATTTGGGCGTTGGATCAAATGCGTAAATCCTGCATCCGTACCTTGCGATCAGCGAGACATCAAAACTCGCGTCCTCACCAATCCCGAAGGAATACACGATGCTGTCTTGACTGAGGCTATTGCACAGCACTGGCCACCCGCAGGTGTCGCTACCGTGGTGCTCGGAATCTAGCTTCCGGGTGACCGGAAGCCAGACATCCCTACCAAACCATGCCTTCAAACGCAGACGGATCCGGCGGCACAGTGATTTCATCTCAGGGAGCGCCATGAATCAACGGGCACGTGAATAAAATCCGACAACCTGCTGCGCAATCTCACGCCACGAATGATTCTCTGCGACGTAAGCGCGAGCGCATGTACCGAGAGAGGCCGCCAACGCGCTGTCCCCAGCAAGCCGGTTGAAGACGCCAGCAAGCTCCTCGACATCCGGCGCTATTTCCACCAAAGCCCCAACCCGGGCAGCCTCACCCATGTAGCAACCCTCTCCAACCACCACCGGCAGCCCGGCAGACATCGCTTCCAGCACCACCATCGCCATGCCCTCGCTCTCGGAAACATGACTGAACACATGGGCCGCGCTCAGGCATGCACACTTCTCAATCTCCGGCAGGAAACCCGGCCAGTAAACACGTTCCGATACGTTAAGCTGTGTACAGAGGTGCTGCACCATCTCTCCATACCCAGCATACTGGTCCGGCGGTCCACCTATCACTAGCCCATAATCCGGATGAGCTTGACTAAACGAAGCAAAGGCGCGGATGAGGCGCTCAACGCCCTTTTTCCAGTGAATCCTGCCGACGTAAACAATTAACTTCTCCTCTTTGATGCCATGACGCATCCGGAAATCCACTCCGTCCTGCCTGGTTGCTCGCACTGGGTTGATGCCGTTCGCATACACGTGCACCGGACACGGAACGCCAAGTGCCTTTAACTGGAAAACTTCGGATTCTGTCGATGCGAACATACCTGCAGCCTCCTTGAGATTGCGCCGCTCAACCAGTCTAAAATAGCAACTCTTTTTCAGAGACTTCAGAAGACCCTTGCGCATCACCGTACGATCAAGGCTGCCATGGGCCTGAAAGAAAATCGGAACCCTGCCGGCAAATGCCTTGCGGACATAAACATTGAATTTGAGGAAATTGTTGTGACTATGCACCACATCAAAGCGGTCCCGCTGCCTTTTCATCTCGGAAAACATCGCAGGTGATGAAAACCTGGGCCATGTTTTACCCTCAAAGTAACGAAGCGATAAATTCGGTGCTGGATTCACATCCGTCACCTCAACCCTCCTGCCTCCCTGCACATCGGTGGTGAAAATCGTGACCTCATGCCCCTCCGCAGCTTGCGCCGCACCAAGTTCGAAAGCGACCTTAGAGATCCCTCCCCGATACGACCCCGGAACCAAACTGTAGACGACATGAAGAATTCTCATGAGAATCGGATTTTCACCATTTTCATGCTTTCGTTTGGTGATTTCATGCGCCGTCCTGTACCTGCGAATCTGTCCATGGTGCGCTAAACTGATTCGGAATGAGCTGCGCTGGGGACACCGCAGGACATTACCCTTTCACGATACGATGCGAACCAAGGACTGCGAGGCTCACCTTGCCCGCCTGTGTCAGGCCAGACCTGATGATGACGATGCCACACTCCCGATCTGATCGACTGCCGTCAACTTAAACAATTCCCTGCACTGGGGTTCAGAAACGATCCGGCCTGCCAACCCGAAAACGGATACACTCGAACACGATGGTGAAGCTACAGTCAGGGCGACCGCCGAGAGGGCTAATCCTATCCTGTGTGGCCTTTGGGGCGGCTGGCAGCATTGTCTCCGCGATCACGACAGGGGAAAACCAGTACCATGAAGAGAAGTCCCTGACCGGCGGCCGGTGCAGAACTGATTGCTCATCTCTCGGGATGAGCGAACGATCACCACTCACACACCTGATACCCACGCCCAGCGTTCCCATTGAGCCAGTGACCGTATCACCAATCCGAGTGGATTCGTGGCACCCCAACCACCATCGGAGCAAGGTAAGCGCCTCGGAATGAGGATACCTGTCAGGGATGTGAAATCCATCGCACGGATTCTATGTGACGAAAATTCCCCAGTCATCGATCCGGGCCGCCAAAGACTGCCTCAAGGAATCGACGTGCTTGCGTATCCGGTGTGTAGGCTTCCATCACCCGTTCCCAGCACCGCCTCGCAACCCCCTCGCGATCCAGTTCCGCATACCGCAACCACTTGCGGATGGTAACCTCCAGCGATTCCAGACTCTCGAACTCATACATGTCACCCGTAATTCCCGGAAGGATGACCTCAAACTCAGGTTTCTGGGTCCGAAGGTCATCATGTGAGATGACCGGCACACCACACCCCATCGCGTGGATTGCGGCCAAACCTACACTGCCGGGATAGACACAAACGTCACTGACCGCGAGCAGCTTCTGGACCTCCGCCTCATCGTAGCACTCATCTGTGAAAGTCACGTACCCCGCAATTCCCTGGGTGGTCACCTCCGCAGATAGGTTTGTGAGCTCCGGACCCCCGCCGACACACAGAAAATTGAAAGGCGCTCCATCGCGAATTGCCCGCTCAACACAAGACAGTATCATCCTGATTCCCTTGTTCGCAAGGACTCGTCCGATGAACACCACAACCGGAAGTGCCGCCGTATCCGGGAATAACTGCTGTTTAAGTGTTCTCGCGTCTCCTGACCGTAACTTCATCAGTTCCTCAAAACAAGGCGGATGAAAGATACTGTTATGGATCACGTGAAGCTTTCGCTGCGGGACGCCGCTGGCTGCAAGGATCTCCCTGGCACGATTACCGTATAGCAGTACCCCATCACTCCAGCGCATCATCAACCGGCGCAGAATCATCTTGGCGCGGCCTTCGTGGCCAAGTGCCCCATGAGTCCAGAGATAAACAGGCACCCGCCTCCATCGGCACAGCAGCAACGCCAGCCAGACCGTCATGAACTGCACAGTTCCGGGCAGCACCACGGCATCGAAATTCCCCCGTTTCAGCACCCCAAGAAGACCTTTCTGAAAGAGCAGCGGGCCCCTCCAGATACTAGCCACATGGAACTCCTCGATGCCGCTCTCTTTATTCCCGGAATCATCGAAGCGGACTTTTCGCACACTGCTGGACGATTCCCTATCACTGATCAAAGCGAGCGACCCCACTCCGCGGGCGATCTCAATAAAAAGACTCTTTCGGTAGACTGCCAGCAATACCTGTACAATTGCGAGTCTCCCTGCCTTGGCCTTTACTTCCCACGCAGAGTCACTCTGCCGGGTGACACCCGTTTCCCGTGCGGCGTCAGCGAGACCGCTGCCACCAATTGGTTCCGGTTTCAACGATGAACCAACCGAACCACTGCCGGTGACGTGCACGGGCAGCGGTGACCCTAACGATGCCGATTTCGTAATGGGCGGGCCTGACAGTGGCGGGATGCCCACCACGCTGGCGGGGAGTTGCCGATTTGCCTGCCTCCTCGCCCAGATTCTCCGGAGTCTCCAGAGCCCCCGGTCATACACCAATGATTTAACACTTTTCACCAACCTTTTCCTCACCGAAAAAAATCGGTACTCAGTCGCTGTAAAGATACTGCGTACCAGCTCGTCCCGCCAGGTGACGGCCGCGCGGATATTCGCTGGACGCTGGGACACCCCGCCGCCTTTATAGGAAACGATGACTCTTCCGATGTGCCGGTAGGCTACTTTTCGCTGCAACACCATGCGGAGTAGAAATCGACCATCCCCTCCCGTGGGTAAGTCGGTCTCATAGCGTTCCGGCCGATCATAGTATCGTTTGCTTACAAACCATGCCTGATGACAAATCATGTGGCCAAACAAATAGCTTTTGGTCAGTCGATTTGAGTATCGTTCAAAGCCACTTCGCGATGACGGCTTCGCCACATCGCCGTAGATGAAGTCAGCCTGGGGAGAGGAATCGATTCCCTCTGCTACATGGCTCAGGGCCCACGAGTCGTAAAATGAGTCGCCAGCATTGAGAAAACAAATGAGGCGGCCACCGGCCAGATCAATGGCCTGATTCATGGCATCGAAAATGCCGCTGTCTGCCCTGGTGATCAGGCGAATTCGCGGATCAGAGGGAATCGATGCGAGGCATTGCGTGTCCGATCCTCCGTCCTTGATGATCAGTTCCCAGTCCTGCTCCTTCTGCTCGAGGACCGAGATCACCGTATTGTGAAGGTCCTCCGTGGAAGGATTCAGCACGACGGTGATGATGGAGAAGCGTACACTCATATGGCGCGCGGGTTGCCTTGGGCCAAGGTGCTTTGCAGTGCGCTGGGATTTATCACGGTTCGCCAAGCGCCCTCCACTGACTGGGTGGTTCGTCGGTTTACAGGGACCGGATGTGCCGACGGACTGGATCTGCCGGCCGGATTCCCTTGTTCCGCAGCCAATGACTAAAGCTGCAGGTCAGGATCGGAGACCTGCTCATCATCGGCACGAGAACGTCGCCGTCTGTCCGGGGTACCGCCGCGCACCTTCTGGTTCGCCCCTCCCGCCGAGGCGGCCGCGCGGACCTGCCCTCTGCCCGGAAGCCTGAGCCCCGCAACAACGGACAGAAGCAGAATGTTCACTGACATGATTTGCGGGAGCTTGAAGACTGACTCCGCCAGAAAGAAGACCATCCAGACAGTCATCCCCTGAATTGCGAACGACGCCACCGTGGCGTCTACGGCCCTCGCCTGCGCATGGACCTGCAATCCCCTGACGAAGGCGCGTTTGACCATCGCAAGGTAGATGAAGAGCCCGACAAGACCGTAGCGCAGAACCATCCATCCAATCTCGCCGTGCTCACTTCCTGGCAGCACAGCCTTTGAGGGCCCCATGCCCGTGATCAGGATCAGGGGGTTGGTAATCGATTTCTGAAAAGGTTCCAGCGTATCACGAATCCGTGCGTAGCCAGAAGTCTGCACCATTTCGTCTGCGCTCATCGCGAGACGACTCTCGTCCTCGAACGAACCCAGCCTACTGGAAACGACGGCCACGGCGAGAACAGCCGTTATTCCCAGGGACACTGGCAGCACCACCGATCCACCTCGCCGCACCACTAGCCAGTACCCCACCCCGGTTGCCAGGGTGGCAGCAACGATCCCGGTCCGGCTGAACGTGACAAGTAGCCCCGAAGCCAGGATGCCCAACGCGCCCACCAGAAACAAACGCAACAACAAACGCTGTGGCGACATCAGCAGCGCCAACGCTGCGGACACACCATACCCTATCATCATGGCGCAGTGCCGCGGGTCGCCAACTGTCCCAATCGCTCGCACTGTGGTCCTCTCAGCCACTAGTGCTCCAATCATCCTGTCGCCCCGTATCCCCTCCTGAACATAGAGCGGAGTCAGCCAGGCATTGACTCCAAACAAGTTCAACTTCTGGAGAAGCGCGACGGCTGCCACAAGGGTTATGCCCAGCACAACGGCCCAGAGTATTTCCAATCGCAGTCCCCTGCGGATGCACGCCACCCCGAAGCAGTAAACCATCCAATACTGCGCCAGCATTGGAAAAATACTGAAGTCAGAGGCGTCGAAAGGCACTCCGAACACCGTGTATGATGCGGCGATCGCCAAGGCCGCCGCCCCCGCGAACGCCCGCAGGAGTTTTGGAACATCCCCCTCCGTGAGCGGCTGACATTGTCTCGTCACCAATGCAAATCCCGCAACCACCAGTTCCGGTCGCAGCGGCGGAACCCCCCCCGCCAACTTAATTGAGGGCGCCAGCGCACTGAGCAGGACAAATAAAAACAAGAGAATGGTTATCACACAGTGTCTCTTTTATCTTGTATGTTATTCTCCACCGAACCGATCCTCCGGGCCGGATTACCCGCCCAGATCTCATCTGCCGGAACCGACTTTGCAACGACTGCTCCCGCTCCGATAACGGAGCGTTTTCCGATGAGCACACCCTTCAGGATGGTCGCATGCGCCCCCACGAAAACATCGCTTCCCAATTCGACGACTTCAGAACGAATTCCCGGATCAGGACGCGACCGTCGCATGCCGCAATCTACGGAATGGAAGTCTGAATCGTAGACGCGCACGCCACCGCCGAGCAGGCAATAATCGCCGATCACGATCTGCTTTCGGCAGACAATCTCGCAGTTGCTCATGCCAATGTTCGATCCGATTTCGAGATGCGCTCCCTTGCCCACGTCGATGATGCAGCGCCCCCCACCGCCCACAGGATTCCGCCCGGAGCCGGAGTTGACGAAAACACAATCCCCCATCCGCAAGCTTCCATCAGGATGGACGACCAGGTGAACGGGTCCCGTGGCACGGATGCGCTTGCCAAAGCTTACGCCATTATACCACAGCTTGATCTGGAACTGTGCTGTCCAATACAGACCGCCAACGGTTCGGAACACCTTTCGCAGAATCCTCCGCAAGGTCAGTCTTGAGGGGGAACTCATGATGGTTTCCGCGATTTTCTCCGTTTCATTCTCACTGGCTTTCTGCACGGTCCGGGGCCGGCAAGGGAACACCGGCAGGATCGCCCGCCGCTCCTGCCGGAACACCACCGTGAACTCCTCCGAGGTGGATTCCCAGAACTCGACTGATGATGGAACACAGTTCGAATCCCCGTCGTTCCCATGTGTTTTCCTCTGCGATCCGGCGACGGATGAGGCGCGCCGCATGGTCGTCGGAGTCCCGCGCCTCTCTGATTTTCCTTACGAATTCAGCGGGATTGTCGGTAGATGTCAGGACTTCCCCTGGCAGGTTCATAAAATGGGGAAGTCGCAATGTCACGATGGGCTTTCCCGCCGCAATATACTGGAAAAGCTTGCTGGTTGAAGTGAGCACCTCCACCTCGGGTATGGCGGCATCGTAGGGAATGATGAGGACATCCATCTTCCGCAGTAGCTCCCCAAGCGCATCACCCGTGACCGATCCATGCCAGACAAGGTTGGAGAACGAAGCCAGGACCTCCCGATTGTAGTCAGGAGCCGTCGGCCCGATCATATGCAGAGTCATGTCCGGCTGCAGCAGCACCTCGCGGATCGTTGCATCGCAGAGGCGGTAATGTATGAAGCCCATGTAGCAAACATTGATGTTCGCGGAGGCCGCGTTGATTGTTTGCTTCGGGGCAGCGGTTCTCTCGAAAGAGGAATCTGCTTCCAGATTCCTGAATTCATGTGCGTGGAGAAATAGTTCCACATGCCTGCAATGACCCTGGAGTTTCCGGACAATTCCGTTGTGCGGGCTCAGGCAGAGGTCGGCTCCACGGGCGACACGATGCTCATACCACTGCTGCAGGCGTGATTGATAGAAATAACGTAAAGGATTGCCTCGTTTCTTCCTTCGCCACATCCGTGGAAATTCATCCACGCAGACATAGACGCGCGCGTCAATGGATTTGATCCGCATAATCTCCGGAAAGGAATGCAGAAAATTGAAAAGCAGTTTGCTCGAGGCGGTAATTCCAACGATCAGCTGTTCCAGCTGCGCAGTGCCACGACGGTTGCAGACCCAGTGACAAAGGGGATCATTGACGTAGAGCCTGAGCGGCACCCCCCCCCTGAGAGAGATTGACACGACAGCGAGACGATCCTCAACCCGGGTAGGTTCCGACGGCCCCGCTCCGGAAACCACTTCCACAAAAAGTACATTGCACCAACGCATCAACTGGCGGGCGATATGATGCCGCATGCGGGGCGGCTCCTTCCAGCGTGTCGCCGCCACAATGATCGCGAGCGGCAGCTGCGAATCACCGAAGATATTGTTATCTCTCGAACGGGTGCCTGTCTTCTCCATGATGATGTCTTTTTCAGCTTGGGCGGGTTGGTAATTTTGCCTGGATCATGTGGTCGGTCGTCTTTTCATTTTCTCGCCGCTCGTGTTTCCACGCCACCGATCAACTCCCGCTTAAACCTCTCCACGGACCGGCAGCGGATCCTGGGGATGCAGCGTTGGACCACGGACTGCGCGTTTCTAACATGGAAAGCTTCCCTTCAGGCGGGCAGCCCTGTTCCAAAGGGTTTCGTTGCGCCGCAATCAAAGCTTCGCCCTTTCAACAAAGGCTTTGGGATCGTCCCGATGGTACCATTCACGGTTCGGGCTCCCGCGGTCTCCGCGGGACCGGTCAAAACGGGCTACTGCAGCCGGATCGTTGATGTCCACGCCAGTATCGGCAGCGATCCCGCGGACATATTCCCGGTAGCTCTCCTCGCTGTTGCGGCGCTCAAGGCCGCTGAGACTGGCGTTGGCCTCGTTGACCGACGCATCAATGCCCAGGTTCCTGCCGCGCAGAAGTCCATGCTCCCGGAGCGAGCGCAGCACCTCGGCATGCAGGGCCTCAACACTTTCACCGGCAGGCGGCGCCGGAAACCTGTGAAGGTCGAATGGTCGGGCGTCTCCTCCGTGAGACTGTATCCGAGGAACCGCCGGATGGCCAGGCTGTCGGCGCAGCAGGAGGCAATGCCGCGCTCGCTGCCGATACCTTCAGGAAAGCCCACGATGAGCATGCGCATGAGGACAGCCGGATCCACCGTCGGACGTCCGCCCTCTCTGCTTGCCAGTCGGTAATGCGGGACGCAGATACGGTGCACCGTCTCCGTGAAACTCACCTTTTCCAGAAGCGCCGCGAGTTTCGTGTAGAATGCATTGTGCAGCCCGGTGACGATTTTCTCCGGTCGCAGCCGGAGATCCTGCTGAGCAGGCGCGGTAACTTTGCCGAATACTTCTCCCACGAAGAGCCTTCTAACTTATCACCGCAGGCCAGACCGGGAAAACCTGCCGCGCCGGAGTTGTTTCAACAGGCTCCTGGGGTGCATCTTCAATATCCCGCCATCAATGACGCACCCATCGTCGGATGGCTCTGTATAGTCGCTTGCATGCCAAGTATCGGTTCTCCAAGAACACGGTTAGCCTGCGGTCAGGGCCAGATAGCACAGCCAAATCAAAATTCCGTCGAACGACCGAAGGGATAGTGCGATGCTGCACGAGGCTGCCTCCTCTCCGCATCGAAATGTTGTAGTCATGATTTGTCCATAGAAATTTTGGGCTTCCTTGCAGAACTGCGGCTTGGAGACCAAACTGTGCCGTGAATTCACCAATTTTATGGTGATTGTAATGATGGCACGTAAACCAATCTTCACCCAACACGCCCACGCACACATTAAAGCTATTCAACGGATACACGATTCTATAAATTTTTTCCTTTTCCGTAAAATAACCGTTCGCGAAAGAAATTACTCCCTTAAATTCGGTATTTTCCGTTAAATATGCTTTCAAATCCTCCATGAAGTCCGTTGAAATACTATCGTCGGTATCCAGTCGCGTCGTAGCGACGGTTTTCGTTGTCTCGGGCTCAAAATTCTCGATGTATGTCTTTAATTTGTTAACCGAAAAAGTTGCCATTTTCAGAATTCCGACCTTCGCTACATTCTTTGTCATCAGCTGGAGCTGTGATACAAACCAATCAGGGCTCATTTCATCTATTATTATCAGCCAATGGAAATCCGGGCACGTCTGGCTTTCGACTGACGGAAGACAATAGTCCCTGAACAGCTGAATCCGTGCATGCAACCACGTTTCGTTCCAACTGAACTGCTTGTGCGCCAAAGGAACATTAAAGCGGGTTATCAGATAGATTTTAGAGTTCATAACTGGAATGAATGCTTTTTAGGTCTGTCCTCCGATCTCGGCTAAACGGGAACTTTTTGATTTAAAGGGGGTTGGGCAGTAGGGCTTTCTCACTTATCAGGAAGGAATAAAAGGTTTTCATCTGAGCTCATTTTACCTCGAGTTTCCCTGAATGTAAGCTCGGTGGAAAGTTCCAGAATCGACTTTTCACGGTGAGCTGAGCCCTGGCTTAACTGCCGTGGAGTGCCCAAGTGAAGTGTGGTGTTGGCCGAACCGGAACCCGGTAGGTGGGCTGAGACCAAGATCTGGCCGGAAAGATCTCCCTCCTGCCAATCCAGATTTCTCATCTGTCACCCTTCCCTCCCACGGCCTTGGCAATGCTCAAGGTGATGGGGCGTTGTTCCGCAGTCCTCTGAGAACGCCCTTATGGGCTGCCGCTTGGCGCTCAGGCAGGCGGCAGCCTGCATGCAAAGTAGGGCTTTCTCGAACCCTTCTTTTCGTAAACTATACCATATTCTTCTGCCCACCGACCGGCAGTTTCCGCTTCCTTCGGGCGGAACGCATCGTCCAGTAGAATCACCGCACCAGCCGCTAGCCGATCCTTGAGCAGCGGCAGTAACCCAAAACGTCCACCGATCGTCGATCCCGGTGGGCCATCGCATACTACGCAGTCGATTTCATCTGGCAGAAGAACGTTCGCCAAGTCGTACCAGCTGAAGTCCCCGTAGCTCTTCAGGGGAGCATGGACTACCTCCACCAAGGAACCAAGACCAAGCGCTTCCAGCTCGTGGCGGACTTTGGCCGCCCACTCCGCATGGCTTTCTAGGGCAATGTGACGGTTTCCTGTCTTTTCAGCAGCAACCGCAATCAGAACCGTGGACAAACCGGAACCACACTCAAGCGTAGTACGCGCGCTGCTGAGCGAGCAGAGCACACACTCGCTGAGGTATTCATCTTCTGCACCAAAACCTTTGTTACCCCACCCATAAATCAGATCTCTGAGTACTCCGCTGGAAGGAACCGCGTGGCTTTTGGGGTCCTCCCGGAATCTGCGGATCGCCCTTTTGAAGACCCATTTCCGATGGAGGTTCCGCAGACGTTGTTTTAGTTTTTCAGGCAGAAGACGTCTCAGGATGTTTCCGTTTTGAGATTGTTTCATGGTTATTTGCGCTCAGCGGGAGTTAGTATGGCGTGGAAAGCACGGCTGCCTACCAATATAGGAAGGGCATGAAAGTTTTGGGGCTTAAATCCTTGTATTCGAGGTTTTTTTGAATTTCTTCCCTGAAGAAAGTAACGATGACAGTTTTTGGCGGTGATCAGGGCCTTGTCAAGATCACCTTGGACGGTGTAGCCGTTTTGTTTGGCGACCGTGAGCGTAATGAGAGGGCTGAGATGGAGGGCAGGCGTGAGAGGACACGACACCATCTCGATATTTGTCTTTTGCAGAGGGATGTCACCGCACGGATTCCGCAGATGCTGCTCGGGAACGGCAAGACCAGGAGTGTTTCTGTTCCCAAGGCCAAGCCGGGCGATCGGATGACTCGAGCATGCGAGGAGTAGGTAATCGAACTGCTTTAGGAGTCTGTTGAAAAACCGGGTCCCCGCCGGATCAGGAAAATGTGGTGGTTGGGCAGATCGACTGCGGCGGGCGGTAACGGAGTGATGCCCTGCGGGCGGCGGGCGCTATTCCGCAGGGCTTTGTTGCGCCACAGTCGAAGATCTCGACGTTCTCCGATGTGGCGCCTAGCCTTTTGGATGAATCTCGCGCCGCGCTGCCGACCAGGGTTTTTCAACAGGCTCCTAAGTCCATTGCATGATGCATCGCTCATTGATCGTGGTCCGCCAAGTCATCTTAAGCTTATCAGGGCTCTCTCCATTTCCCGCTCAAACTTCTCCGCCACGATAGCCCATGAGAATTCCTCTCTGGCACGGCGGATTCCAGCAGCACCCAGGCTGGCGCGGAGGGCAGGCTCCTTCATGAGAAGTGAGATGGCGTCGGCCAGTTCCGAGGGGTCCTCGGGATTCTCGATGAGAAGGCCATTATCGCGGTGGCGGATGACATCCGGGATGCCTCCGACGCGGGAACCGATGACGGCGGCACCGCAGCCACCGGCCTCGAAGAAAGTGCGTCCCATGGTTTCCACATCGGTGAGTTTATGGGCCATGGTGTAGTCCCTTGATGGCTGCACATAGGCATCGCACGCCTGGTAGTAGGAGGTGAGCTTCGCCTGATTCATGCGGCCGGTGAAGGAGACGAGATGGGAGATGCCAAGTTCTGCGACCAGATTCCGGAGCCTTGCTTCTTCGGGCCCATCACCAATGGCGAAGTAGCGGATGGAACCGGCGTGGTCCTTGAGTCGGGCGAGTGCGCGCAGGACGGTATCGAATCCCTTCTTGGGTACGAAGTTTCCAGCAGTGACGATCATGAAGTCGTCGCTATCGACCCCGAGAGAGGCGCGCAGTCCGGATCGTTCGGAGGCTGGCAGGAAAGTGGAGCAGTCCATGCCACCGACGATCACGCGGATCTTATCGTCAGGGAGGCCCGCGTTCCGCAGAGCGGCTGCGGTCCACTGGCTATTGGCGATGACCGTGCGGCACTGGGCCAACTGGGTGAGGACTGCAGCTTTGCGGTGCTGCATTTCCCTGGCGGCGAAAGCGTGGCGGATGGAGGCAACGGGAATCCGGTAGAAGATGCTTCTGAGCGGAAGGTTGCCGCCACACCATGGGCGCAGGAAATCGTTTCCGACGACGCGCTGCACGATGGGAAACTCCGCCGAGAGTGCCAACGGAGCCATCCCGGCGGTACAGGCATGGATGACGTCGCAGCGCTCCGCGCGGGCCAGATTCATAAGGGCGGCGGCATCCCGGCCGAGCGAACTCATCGTGAGGACCGGACGGACATCGGGCCCCCCGGACACCCGAGAAGTCCCGAGGCTCCGCGGGACGGCCACGATGGTGCGATGACCACCCGCGAGGTAACGCGACAGGTGCCATGCATGCTGCGCCATCCCACCGAAATGCTTTGGAGGAAACTGATCCGTGACAAGAAGGATAGTCATGCGGATCCCTGTACGGCGTTCGGTGCGCGCCTGCTGCAGATCAGGGGGAGAGCCTCCGCGAAGACCTGCGCGAGGCACTTGGCACTGTGACCCTGGGTCACTCGACTGCGGGCCTGATCTCCGATGGCGGCAGCCACGGAGGGATTGTCGCGGAAGAACCTGATTTTCGCTGCCAGACCCTCCGCAGTACCATCGTAGAAGCAGACACTGGCACCATTCCCGTCGCTACCGTTGTACAGCGGGTCCAGTTGGGGACTGCTCACGTGAACGATTGGCTTGCGCCTCGCCATCCCCTCCATCGCCTTGTTGGGAAGCATGAGATGGGCGTCGTGAATGAGACGCAGGTGTCCAAAGCCAAGATCGACATCGTCGATGGCGCGGATGAGTTCCGCGGTTTGTGAGATGCGCGGCATGAATTCCACATTTCCCGGGGGGGCAAAGCCGGACAGAGAAGCCAGATCCGTGGGACGGTCACCATAAAAACGGAAGGCAATATCGTTCTCCGCCTGCAGCAGGCGCGCCGCATCGAGCGCTACGTCCACGCCGTGCTGCTTGAGATAACTTCCCCAGTAGGCCACCACGAACGGACCCGGCCTTCTGGCTCTTGCCGGGGTGGCATGCCATGCGTCTGTCACCGCCAGCGGAGCCACCACGATTTTGTCGGGACGGCATCCGTGAACGTCCGCATAAAATCTGCGGTAGGGTTCCGTGGTGGCGAGCAACCATTCACTCTGAAGGGCAATTTCGCGTTCTTGCATCGCCTGCGGGGACGTCTCCATCCCATCGCGCTGCGCGGAGAGCACCCGCGAAACCCAAAGATCGTAAATTGTTGGCACACCAGCCCGCCCCGCAATCTTCCGGATCGCTGTATACATCGACGGATTGTTCTTCATGAACAGAACGGCGTCGACCTCGCCCGACCCGACCAGTCCGTCCATGCGCCGCAGCATCATCCGGCGATGCATCCCCTTCCAGGCAGCCGCCAAACGGGATCCGCGGAACCACCGGGCAGCTCCGGAGTCCAGCCGGTAGGTCAGGTCCATCATCCTAACCCCGGGAATGCGCAGCAGGGCCTCAAGGATGGTTTGGTCCCGCGGGTAGCGCGATTCCGAATCGCCACAGACGACGATACTGAGATTTTTACCACGTTCTGCCACTCGCAACTATGGGATGATGCGGCACCGTTTCCGGCGGAAGCCGTTCGTCTGTGGATCTCTAACCAACGACCACGCCTGCCAGCCGAATCCAAGGCATCCTGGCAGGGAACTGTCGCGGGCAAGACCGGCGAGGCGCCGGGCCCATTTCGCGCGCGTTGGTGTCAGGCACTTCCCGCCGGACCGCAGAAGGACCCGCTCTGCTTCTTCCTTCATGCGGGCAGCATGGGCCACACTCTCCTGACCCGCGTGCGTGCGGAAGATTCCGATCGGCTCTTCGAGCGAATGGAGTTCGGCATGCGCAAAGAACCTCGACCAGAGTTCGAAGTCGCCAGCCCCCTTCATCGTGTCGTCCATCCGCCCGCCGCTCCGCTGCCAGAGATTCCTCCGCCAGAACGTCGATTGCTGCTGAATCGTATACCTTGCGGCGGTATTGCCATAAGTCATGTACAGTCCCTGCCGAAACGCCTTCTGGCTGAATCCGGGAATGCGGTAGCGGCTCTCTTCATCACCTTGCTCACCGATCTTTACTTTCCACGCACTTGTGAGCCACTCAAGCTCACTCACGAGGTGAAAAGCCGAACCCACCACCTGGAGCGCTCCGGCGACGTAAAGATCACCCGTGGGCGACCATGCCATGATTTCGCCAGTGGCTCCAGCGAATCCCTTGTTCAGGGCGTCGTACATCCCATGGTCCGGCTCGCTGACCCAGCGACTGATCCAGGGTTCGTACTTTCTAATCATCTTGAGGGTGTCATCCGAACTACCCCCGTCGATGATAATGAACTCCAGCGAGGGATAGTTCTGCAGCAGAATGTTCCGGATAGTCTGCTCAATGAATTTTCCCTGGTTAAACGAAGGCGTGACAATGGTGAGAGTTGGCAGATCACGCTGGGCGCATAAAGGGGTGTAGAATGCACGGTCCCATTCCGCACGGTACCCAGCCTCCGGTGGTGGCAGCAACTCCGGTGTAACCCCGGCGACCCGCACGGATCCGCTCATTCCGCTGCCGGTGGAGCCAAGATGCTGACCTGTCCCATGCATCGACTCAGTCACGCGGCCTCACTTTCCGAAAAGACCCCATTTTCCTGCGACTCACTGCATCCGACCAGATCCGCGGTTCCCCGGAAGAACTTTGACATGGACCCTGTTGGCGCAGTGTTCCGGATTATGCGCCGCCGACGGTTCCACCAGCGGCATCCTCCCGGTACTTGGATACGAACCCTTCGACATCGAAAAACATTTCCTCGACTTCCTTCAAACGCTCGTCCGGCCAGTCCCACCAGCGGATCTTCAGGAGCGCAGCGATGGTCTCCTCGGAAAACCGGTACCGCAGAATCCTCATCGGACATCCCACCACCACGGCGTAGGGAGGCACATCCT
>JBIICE010000052.1:0-21050 GCA_044239025.1 Verrucomicrobiales bacterium | reverse complement strand
AAGCCATTGCTAGCCAAATATGCCGGGCAGACACTCCCGGAGAGCTTTGCGAATCTGGATCTGGAATTCACCAAAACCAGCACCGCCAGGGTCCTCGCGAGTCAGCGGACCTTTCGGAGGTGTGGTCAGTCCGGCATTGAGATGTCGGACATCTTTGAACACCTCCCGAAGGTAGCCGACGAGTTGGCCATCGTCCGGAGTTGCCATCACACGGAGTTCAATCACGCGCCTGCCCTCTACATGGCGCATTCCGGTACACGTCTGATGGGACGTCCGAGTCTCGGTGCGTGGGCCCTGTACGGTCTTGGCTCTGTTTCGGAGAATCTGCCGGGCTACGTGGTGCTGCGCGACGGTCCGCTGAAAGGCGGCCCCACAACCTACGGCCATGGTTTTCTACCTGCGGTCTACTCAGCCACGGAATTGCGCACGACTGGCGCACCGATTCTCTATCTCGACAAGCCCGCTACGGTCAGCGGGGACGATCAGCGGCGCATCCTCGATTTCTCTCAGCAACTCAACCGGCAGTACCTCGCCGCACAGAATGAGGACAACAATCTTTCGGCGCGGATCGCTGCCTATGAACTCGCCTACCGGATGCAGTCCGCTGCCCCGGAGGCCGTGGACCTCAGCAACGAGCCGGACAGCGTCAAGTCACTCTACGGCTTGGACAACGAAATCACCCGTCCGTTTGGAACGCAGTGCCTCAATGCCCGGCGGTTGGTCGAGCGCGGTGTGAGGTTCATTCAGCTCTACCACGGTGGCGGGGGTGACGGTTGGGACACGCACGGAGCCAATGACGCAAAGCACGTCCGCAACGGGAAACAGATCGACAAGCCGATTGCCGGATTGATCATGGATCTGAAGGCGCGTGGACTGCTCGATTCGACGCTCATCATCTGGGGTGGGGAGTTCGGGCGGACGCCGACATCGGAAGGTAGCGATGGTCGCGACCACAGTCCGTATGGCTATTCCGTATGGATGGCAGGAGGCGGCATCAAAGGTGGGACCGTCTTTGGCGCGACTGATGATTTTGGCTTCAAAGCGGTCGAACATCCGGTCCAGGTGCGTGATCTGCACGCCACAATTCTTCACCTCCTCGGACTGCAGCACGACCAGTTGAGCTTCTATTTTCAGGGCATCCAGCAACGGCTCACGCAGATTGATGGCGAGAGCCGTGTCATCAGGGAGATCGTGGCCTGACCGCGACGGTGTCAGCGGTCACCCAAAGTGCACCGCCTGCGGACCGCAATGGTCCCGCCCGGCCTGACGTGAACCGCGAGCATGGCAGGAGTGGGGGTACCCCATGTGGAACGAGCTTTCCGCAGGCCCAGCGTTTGACTGCGCAGAAGGTGGTGAGTCGCTGAGATCCACGTTTCGATTTCGGAATCGAGCATTGAGGGACCATCATTTCCTAAGCCCATGCTCGCGCGCGAAGCTCTCAGCGGTTTCGCTCTCCTCAGGCATGTTCCGATAGATGGTTTCCAGCGCTTTGGTCCGGTCTGCGCCCTCGGGAAGAGTCTGAATCCACTGCATGGCACCCTCGGGATCGTAGGGATAGGTACTGGCGGCGTAGGCACTTGCGACCGCGGACTTCTCCGGACTGTCTGGTGCGCGGTTGAGCCACTTCCCGGCCGCGAGGTAGTCATTCTCTGTCCAGGCGGTGGCGAGTTCGAAAGCACGCTCGCTGGCGACATCGTCCGGGACATCACTATCCGCCAGCCAGTCAAGCCATTGGCCTGTTTCGCCGACCCGCACCTTCTTCTGCATGTCCCTCGTGGCAGCGACAAGTTCATCACCCGACAAATTCGCCGAGGCAAGCCAGTCGGACACTGCAACGAAGGACGCCCTGGCGTCGCCGCGCCCGAAGACGAGCCCGCTCATTTCTCGTTTCACCAGTTCGGCCTGTTCCGGGGTTGAGGCGAACGCCCGCATCTCTTCGAGCAATTCAGTCCGCTTCGGTGCGCTGTACGCGTAGAACTCCAAGGTCCCACCGAGGTACCTTGACTGGAATTCCGGCGATGATTGCGAGAGGCATTGGAAGACAAGCTGGATGTCCTTCTTTTCCCAGCTATAGTAGTAAACCAGATGTTTAAAAGGGTCTTGAATGTAGCCTTCTGATGTCGCCTTTTCGTCGATCCCGAAAAGTTCGGGTGAACCGCTCATCATTCTGGCCATCTCGATGGGGTACTTCGAGATGAACACAGTCCTCACATAGTTATTCAGATCACGTTTGATGCGGAGGTTGAATTCAGGATTGCTGCAGCATTGATCCATGAACTGCTTGATCGCTGCCGGGTCGAGTTCCTCCATTCGTCTTCTGATTTCGACCTGCAGCTTCGCGAACGCATCACCGGATTCCCCGGTGGGATTATCACCATAGTCTCTGAACAAGGCAAAGTAGTCGAGCGCGAGGGTTTTCACTCGTTCTTTCATGGCCGCGAATTCCCTGCGCTGCTCAATGGTTCCCAATGAAATGGCGCCACCGCCGGAATTGGCAGCGACTTGGGCCACCAGGTCAGCATTGCGCTGGCTCAGGCTGGCAAGCTGCTGGTTTTTCCTCCATCCGAGGAGGCCCGTGACGAGGAAGATGGCAGCGCAAACAATGAGAGAACGTCGCATGCATCAATCAAGCTTCTGCAGCATGGCCTCACGGAGGCCTTGGTCCGCAATCTTCGCTGCCAGCACCCGGGCTCTCTCCTTCGGGAAAGAGGCACTGCCGTCGGCGCTGCCTTCGATGATGGGAATCAACAGTTCGTCTCCCGCCCCCGAACCATGGTAGTCCAGGACGATAGTTTCGACAAAATCCTGAAGCTCTGCAGTCTTTGATTGCTCCAGATAAGTCTGCAGTGCGACGCCCGTGGCACGATCGGCTGATGAAGGGTCGATCGCCTGAACCCAGTTCCGGAGTTCGTCGAATTTCTGACGGGATGGGCTGCCCCAGCTGGCCCTCTTGGCACCGTACTTTGCAAGCTCCTTGAAGTGCTGCGTCAGGAGGGTGGAGCGCTCCTCGGGAGTGAGGCCGAGGCTATCGAGATTACTCTGAATCTTCCTGGGATCGTTGTCGCTGCTGAGGCTGAAATTGTACTCAGTTAAACTGTTCGTGCGCAGTATGGACATGTAGGTTTCCATGGGCATCGTTTTACGAAGCAGGTCCACGAAAGCTTTGGCATCCTCCTTAGGAACTTTCCACAAATAGTCACCGAGACTCCCGCGCAGATCCGCTGGAATGTTGTTCATCCGTTGCTCGGCGGCAGCCGGATCCGATGCCAGCGAGGACATGATGAAAGCCGCTTCAAAGGGCAGCATGGCGGGAGACTTGCCATCGAGAGTCTTATCGAAGACATCTTCGGCCAGTTGAGCTTCATACCACTTAGTGGCAGCGGCGGGATCCCTCGCAAGCCATTGATTGAAATCCGTCATTTGTGCCGGGTTGGTATCTCCGTGCTGGCATTTTTCTATGTATTGGCTAAACGCAAACTCGGGATTCGTCTTCTTGAGTTGGTTCAGCATGACGAACTCGAGGTAATTTCGAAATTCCGCTTCAACAGGAAGTGCGGCCATTTCCTTGTAGGCCGTCATGAGTTCGGCTCCAGTCAATTCGGATGCCAGTTGCTCGAGTCTTCTACAGGCCGCTGTGAGATTGAATCTGTCCCCCTCATTATTGTTAACCAGAACCAGTGCTTTCCAATCCCTGGAGGTGCGCACCCAGTCGGCGGAGGGTTGGTTTTCACTATCCGGAAGTTGGCTCTCCCATTTCGGCTTGGTACCTTTTCCCCGGTCCCCGAGCCGTTGATTCTGAAAGGAAGCTGAAGCCAGTGATTCAGCGAGTTTCTGCTGCAGAGCGATGTTCTCCTGTTCGAGGGCGCGATGGGAGGACTGCAAACTGCCGAGCCACGCGCCAGCGATGACCAGCGCAACGAGTGGCGGGACGCTGTGAATGAGTTTCATGGATCGGTGGTGGTGGCGATTTGGAAGCAACCCTCTGCCGTGATACGGTGTATGGCACGACCTGGATTCAAGCAGGTTCTGGTAGGGTGGGCAAGCCGTTGAAGGCAGGTTCAGAATTCGGGTGCCCAAGGACTTCCGTTGATGCAGGTGGCACGCGTCGGCGTCTTCCGGCCGTGGGAACGGGGCGCCCGTGGCAAGTTCAGGGCGAGGGGTGTTCTGGGATGCGGACTCCATCTCTGGGGCGTCAGTCTGACCGGCGACGGATCGCCAGCCGCATCATTGCCGGGGTTCCCGGAGGAATGGATGCCTAAAGAGATGGGGAGACGCGGGGGTGGTGGCATGGTGCGAGCAGAAGCAGGCGCAAGCGGCTACTTTGCGGACTCGATCCTAACCGCCGTGAACGCCAGTGCGGCGATGCCGTTGGTGCCGTAGAGCAGGTTGTCGGGCATGCCGTCCCAGTTAGCGCCGTTGATGTATCCGATGGATTCTGCGCTGACGGGTCCGCTGAGTGCAAGGGTCACGAGGTTGCCGCTTGCTTTTCCGGCTGTGATGGGGGCGGCCTTCCGGTCGAGTTCCAGCCATGCTTTGCATTCCTCTTTCCACGTCATTGGCTGGTCGAATTCCAGTGCGATTTCTTCGTGGGTGGCCGTGGTGAAATAGGCGCGTTTGAGGTTTGGAGCGGTGAGAATTCTGGAGTTGTCGAGCCCGTAGTGATCCTGTTCGACCACTGGCAGCATAAGCTCTGCGATCTGGGCGTAGCCCGCTTCATCGAAATGGCAGAGCCCGCGTCCGCTGGATTTGCTGATGATTCCGAGCGTGGACATGATGCGCATTTTTGAAAAGAGATTTGGCAAGGTTCGCTGGACTTCGAGAAGCATGTCACCGGCAGGAGTTCCCCCCATGCTGCAGCCACTCGGCCAGATTTGATACACGTAATAGTTGCGGATGTTGGGGAAGTCCTCTTTCCATGCTGCTGCCATGTCTACAAAATACTGTTGATAGGAATGCCAGTTGTAGTTGCCCGTGGGAGCGCCGCTTCCCTGATCATTCTCCCCCTGGTGCCAGAAAATGCCGCGGATCCCGTGGGTGAGACGGGCCGCCGTGACTCTGGTCAGGAGACCACCGTAGATTTTGAAGGGGCTTTGGTAGAATTCGCCACTGGTATCAAAGTGATTGTCCGGATTGCGTTGGTGCAGATGGATCGGTGTGCCGCCATAGGCACTGTTGATGATGCACACGGGGATGTGATGCTTTTCCACGAGATTACGGGCGAGGATCATGCCCCACGTTCCAATCTGGGCGAAGCCATAATCTGGTTGTCCCCAGATCCGGGTGCGCACTGCGTTACCCCACCCGCCTCGGACACTGCCCTCGTGTTGATTACCGTAGCTGCGGATCCAGGAATTAATGGGTGTTTCCGGGTCGAGGGACGGCCCGTTATTCGGTCCCGTGGCCTCGGCGTTGGACTGGCCATCAATGATGTACGCGTCGCCGCAGATGAGATTCCTGACCGTCCGGGAAACCGTCTCCTGGCCGCCTGAGATCGTACCAAGCTCCACATGGTACTTGATAAGCCCGGCCTTCAGTCTTGTCTTCAGCGCATAGTGGCCGCCATCATCCGGCTTTTGAGTGACGGTCTGCAGAAGTGTGGCGTCCGCGTACAATTTCAGGAATACGGAGTCGGCCGGTTGGTCGAGTTTTCCGTTGTAGTGAAGAGTGCCCTCGCCCCGTTCGTCGCGAGCATAGAACTGATTGTCTTCCGGTTTCTCATCGGGGGTGGGAGTCCGCTCCACCCAGGGGTCGGTGGGTGGCTCCGTCACCAATATTTCAGCGGTGTCATGAGATTCTTCGCCGCCGTTTCCTGCTGTCGCGGTGACGCGGAGTCGGCCTGTGAATTGCGATCGTTTGAGTGTCAGGGTGTCGCCTGCCACAGTTTTCAGCACTGCGCCACCAGCGACAGACCATGTGATTCTCGTGGGTGGTGTTCCTCCGGTGTGGGCTCCTTCCTTCAGCCATGCGGATGCCTTCACCTCGATGGCATCGCGGCCGTTCCAAGTGGGGACGGCGGTGACCTTGACTTTGGGTTCGGGGATGTGTTCTCTGATCGTCACGGGAATCGCGATGGTTTTCTCGCCGCCGGCGAATACCGCGCGGCATCGCAGCACCGTCTGAGTCGTCGCCGTGACCCGCGGCGCATGCAGGGTGAATGCGAAGCGGTCCGTGGCCGCGACGCCGGCCTCCATGGGAGCCTCTGTCAGCCAGGAGAGTTTCATGGCTCCACCTGCTGTTGCGGTGAACGTTATGGCAGATCCTTCGTCCATTACCGCCTGCTCCGGTGCGACCGTGAACTGGTCACCCGGCTGGACAACCGGACCCGCGAGCGTCTGGTTCTGCTTTTGATTCTCAAAGGCCAGCCGCATCCAATCCACAGACCGGGCAACGTTCGAGATGCGGACCTCGTCGATGTCTCCGGTGAATCGATAATTTCCGCCGCGCATCCCACCGATGTTCATGCACACGTCCTTGACCACCGACATGGCCGAGGGGCGCCTCGACTCCCCGTCAGGCTTTCCGTTTACGAAGATGCGGCTGATGCCACCTTCGTATGTCGCGGCCACGTGATACCACTGACCCATGAGCGGGGTGGTGGTTCCCATGGTGCCACCGGGGCCATCAGAGGCCCATCCGAGACTCGCTGGCGATCCGATGCTGATGCCCACTTCATTGCCGTCGCCGGTATTGCCATTCAATCGTGTAGCGTAGCGACCGTAGTATAAGATGTGCGCGTCCGTACTGTCACTGCGGAACCATGCCTCCGCCGTGAATGGATGGTCACCGTAGGGAAAGCCGTCCACATGATCTCCACCGTTGATTCCCTTGCCCTTGGGGAACCGGCGGGCCAGACCGATCATGCCGGGCCCTGGTTGGGTTCCTTCGTCTTTTGGCGTAATCCGTCCGAGTTCATCCTTCAGGTCGGCGTTCATGTGCAGGACGCTGACGAAACCATTGTCCGCACGGAAGACGGCGGCTCCATTCGATTCCGAGGCTGCCTCCGCCCGACCCCAATGGATTTGCAACTCCTGTCGGGAGTTTCCTGTAATCTCGGGCACGCGGACCCAGACGGCGCCGCTGCCATTGGCTGGATCCCACTCTTCGATCTGATACGCGAGGGGAGTTCCCGTCGCTGTCGAGAACCGGACGTCCGCTCCCTGCGGCGCGGCTTGAGCGAAGTTGAAGAAGTCGCGATTGAGGCGCACGAGCACAGGAAATTCGCGAACGATGGATTCGGCAGGAAGATCGGCACCCTGTTTGGTGGTCAGGAGCCAGATGGAACCGTGATGCTGCCATTCACGATAGGGGTTTGGGGATGTCCCTTGGGCGCTGAGCGTGCTGGGGAGCAGAGCGAGCAGAAGTGATCTGGAAAGCATAAGGAGTGGCGGTGGTGGCGGCACGGATCGGCTGGCTAGGCCGTATGCGTGAGCGCATTTCGCCGCGACATCGCATTTGCGGACCGCCATGAGCCTGTTGAAGAACCCGACCCGTCAGCGGATCCTCATTGTTCAGTGGTGGGAAGAGTCGCTGTGCCGTGGCATGGTGGAAGTATCCCCTGCGGGCGGCGGGCCCTGTTCCAGAAGGCTTTGTTACGCCGCAGTCGAAGGTCCCGACCTTCTCCTTGGTTGCGCCTCGCCTTGTGGAAGAATCGCTCGCCGCGCTGCCAGCCCGGGTTCTTCGGCAGGCTTTTAGCGGGAGCGGAGCCAGGCGAGGAGCTGGCTGGCGGGTTGGGCACCGGAGGTGAGGGCAGGGGGGAGGCCCTGGCGGAGGAGGGCGAAGGCGGGGATGCCCTTGATGCGGAAGGACGCGGCGACCTCCGTGAGGGCATCGGTATTGACCTTGGCGAAGAGGAATTCGCCCTGGGCCAGAGCGGCGGCGCTGGCGAATTCCGGGGCCATCGTGCGGCAGGGGCCGCACCATGGGGCCCAGAAGTCGATCACGATGGGGAGTGGGCAGAGGGCCGCGAGCTGGGCGAAGGCGGCAGCCGAAGGGATGTCCACCGGGAGGGCTGGTGGCGGCAGGGGGGCCTTGCAGGCTCCGCAGCGGCCATGCGAGCCGATGCGGCCGAAGGGGATGCGGTTGTCCGTCCGGCAGGACGGGCAGGGGAGCACGATTCCGGAGTCGTCGCAGGAGAGCGTCACGGTACGGAAGCTTACTCCGACTTGGCGGTATCCTTGGGTTCCGGTTTCGGCTGGCTGGCTCCTACGAGGTCCTCGATGATGTGGAGGGACTCCAGTTTGGCCGGGTCGAAGCCGTGGGGGAATTCGTCTTCCTTGGCGTCTTCTTCCGCTTCTTCCTCGTCATCGAGCCGGGCAGCGGCTTTGGGTTTCTTTTCCGTTTCCGAGTCGAGTTTCAGCTGGGGATCGGCCGCGTTTTCGAGAGTGATGGGATAGACCTTGAACGGGTCACCGGCCTTCGAGAGGGCGGCGATGCGGGTTTTGCGTTCGGCGCGCTGATCCTTGTTGCGGGATTCGCTGGTTTTTTCCTCTGCGATCCGGGAGTCTTCGTTGAGGGAGAGGGTATTCTTCCGGATGAGTTCGCGGGTACGGTCGATGTATTCGCGGATGTAGGAAAAGTCCTTGTCAGCGGCGATGCGGGCCGCGCTTTTGGCCTTGAGGGCATCGATGGCGATGGGGTGATTGTCCGCCATGTTGTAGCGGAGGGCCTCGATTTTATCGAAGGGGAGGGGGTCCTTGAGGTAGCGTTCGCCGACATCCATGGCATCGTAGCGCGAAGGCAGGACGATGTCCGGTTCGACGCCTTCGTTCTGGGTCGAGCCGCCGCTGATGCGGTAGAACTTGGCGATGGTGACCTTGAGGCTGCCGGCGCGGTCGCGCTGACTGAACACGGGCATGTGCTGACGGACATCGAGGAGTGTCTGGACAGTGCCCTTGCCGAAGGTTGACTGGTCGCCCACGACGACGGCGCGGCCGACGTCCTGGAGGGCGGCGGCGAAGATTTCCGAGGCCGAGGCGCTGGCGCGGTCGGTGACCACGAGGAGGGGGCCATTGTAGACAGGCTGGCCTTTCCAGATGCGGGGTTCGCGGCGGTCGCGGCTGTCGCGCTGCTGGACGACCGGGCCAGGTTTGATGAAGAGGCCGGTGAGTTTGATGGCTTCGTCGAGGGATCCACCGCCATTGCCGCGGAGGTCGAGGACGAGGCCGGAGATGTTTTCCTTTTCGAGTCGGCCGAGGATGATGCGGACGTCCTTGGTGGCGCTGCGGCCGTCCCGGTTTTCCATGTCGGCGTAGAAGGAATCGAGATTGATCCACCCGATTCTGGAGGTCGGCGCTCCTTCTTTTTCCGGGTGGGCGATTTCGATGAGTTCGCCTTTGGCGAGGGTGTCCTTCATTTCGACCTTGGCGCGCTGGATGGTGACCTCGCGGGTGACCATGGGGTCGTCGGCAGGCTGGATCTTGAGTCGGACGAGCGTGCCTTCGTCGCCGCGGACGCGTTCGACGATTTTCTGGAGTTTCATGCCTTCGATGTCCTCCATTTCGCCATCGATGCCCTGGGCGACGCCGACGATCATGTCACCGACTTTGAGGGCCTGGCTTTTGTCGGCGGGTCCACCGGTGACGAGTTCGGCGATTTCGGCGGCACCGTCTTTCGAGCGGAGGACCGCACCGATGCCGAAGAGAGCCTTTTTCATTTCGATGTCGAACTGGCCTTTTTCCGGGGCGCTGAGGTACTCCGAGTGTGGGTCGTAGGCAGCCGTGATGGCGGAGAGGAAGAAGTTGGTGATGTCCTCCTCATCCTGTTCGGCGATGGCGTCGAGGTAGCGTTTGTGGCGTTTGAGGACCTTTTGTTCCGGGGAATCCGGGGTTTTTTTCGGGGCGGCTTCCGCGGCGGGGTCGGCTGGGGCGGGGCTGGCTGGTTTGTCTTCCGGAGTTTTCTCGGCCTTTTCCTTTTTGCGTTCTTCTGCGCGCCGGAGGTTGAGGCGTTCCTGAAGGATTTCGCGGGTGATTTCCCTGCGCCAGAGGGTATCGAGGGCGGCCTCGTCGATGGCCCAGGGGGCGTCCTTGCGGGTGATTTCGACGGTTTCGTTGGAACGGAAGTCGAGGGGTTCGCCGCCTGCGAGGATGGCTTTGATTTTTTCGAATCGGGCCGAGACTTTGGATTTGAAGAGGGCGTGGATTTCGCGGGCCGGCTCGAGGCGGTAGAGATTGACGGCGTCGTCGAGGGTGGTGGCGAATTTGGCGTTCCAGGCGTCGATTTCGGGTTTGGTGAAGTAGAGGCGGCTGTAGTCGAGGGTTTCGATGAAGCGCTGGAGGGCTTTGCGGGAGAGTTCGTCGCCGAATTCGGCGCGGGAGTAGTGAGCTTCTTCGAGGAGTTTGACGACCGAGTGGGCGACGACTGGGAAGCTGGTTTTGGAATCCTGGGCGTTGGCGGGCGAGGCGAGGGTGAGCGAGCCGAGGGTTAGGGCGGGCAGGCAGAGGTACCGGAAGAGGGGCAGGGCCGTGAGGAGAGCGGATGGTTTCATGCCTTGTGGGGAGTTGAGCGGCGGGCGGTTGGGATTTTCGGCTGAGGTTTGCGATTGTCTATCGGATTCGTGGTCGGAAATACGTGGTTCATGAGCCAGTTACTGACATTCACGGGAGGATTTGCGGCCACGAATGGATACGTTCTGGAAGCGCCGGGCGGGTGGGTTGTTGTTGATGCGCCGCCGGGAATGGGGGAGTTTCTGCGGGAGCGCGGGGTGGAAGTGGCGGCTTTGCTGCTGACGCACAGCCATCTGGACCATGTGATGGACGCGGCCGAGGTGGCTGCGGGGGGCTGTGCGGTGTATGCGTGGGGGGAGAGCACGCCCGAGGATCGGCTTGAGCCATTGTTTGCGCAGTGGACCGGGACGGCGGTGCGGGTGCCGCCGTATGGGGTCAGTCATCCCCTTATGGAGGAAGTGGGCCGGGTGGTGGACGTGGCGGGAATGCGCGTGCGGATGGCGCATGTTCCGGGGCATTCCGAAGACAGTCTGGTGTATGTGGTGCCCGAGCTGGGAGTGGTCTTCAGTGGGGACACCCTGATGGCGGGAGGGGTGGGGCGTTCAGACTTTCCGGGCGGGAGTCATGAGCGCCTTGTGGCGGGGATCCGGCGCGAGATTCTTGGGTTGCCGGGAGCGATGGTGATTTATCCCGGGCATGGACCGGCCACGACGGTGGGGGCAGAAGCGCGGAGTAATCCTTATCTGGCGGGCGGGAGGCTTGGCTGAGCGAAGGTGCCCACCCAGGTGAACCCGCTGGCTGAGACCGTGGCGGGCCGAGGATCCAGATTTCACAGATGCTGGAAGCGGCGGCTGCGCTGCGCTACGGGTCCGTGTGCGGCAGGAAATCCCTGAAACAGTTCCGGATCGGAGATTCCGTGATATCAAGGGAGCCAGTTCAGTGGAGAATGGCTCCGGCGGTTGGGATCGAACCAACGACCTAGTGGTTAACAGCCACCCGCTCTGCCGCTGAGCTACGCCGGATCACTGGAGGCAACGGAGACCGTTGCGCGGGCCGGGAAATGAGGCGGAGTGGAAGTGTTTGCAAGGGAATTCTGCGGGAAATCGGCAAAAGAAACAGGCGGGACTTTAGGGTCCCGCCTGAAGCATGGTTAGATGATGAATTGGCGGTGGCCTGAGGGTTTCCCGGGAAGGGGATTCAGGCTCCCTGCTGGTCGCCTTCGACGACCACGACGCGAAGCGGGACGGACGCCTTCGTTTCGCCATTGAAGGAGACTTCAAAGGAGTAGGTGCCGCCGGCTTCGAAGCGGAGGGGTTGGAAATTGAGGATCATGTTGCGGGTGATGAAGTCCGCGCCTTCCGGGAGGCGGATGTCCACATTGGCCTGGAGAGGCTGCATGAGGTCCTTGCCCGAGGAATCGACCATCCGGATCGTCATCTGGTGATCGCCTTCGTCAGCGTTGCGGAAACATACGCGGAGGGCGAGAGCACACTGGGGGTGGACGATGGGAACGGCGCGTGAGCCGATGGTGTCGAAAGTTCCGAGAAGACACAACTTACTGTTGTAGTCCATTGCGGAGTCACAGAGGGTAGCTACCTGAATATCCATGGGGTGGCGGTTTTACGGCGGGGGTGAGGGCAATGCAAGGAAATTCCGGGCGGGAATCCGGCAGGGAAAATCGGCGTAACCGCGGGGAGGATGGCGCTGGACTTAGTGGGTGCGCCGACGGTATGGCGGTGGCCTAAATCCTTTCCTGATCTGTCATGCGTACTGTCTTCATCTCGCTGGTTTCCGTGGGTCTGCTGCTGTCGGGAGGGTTCGCGGTGGAACCGCTGCAGGAAGCTGCGCGGGTGCTGGCGGCCGGGGAGGCGGGCATTGGGCGCAGGGTGGCGGATCTTGAGGCAGAGGATGTGGACGGGAAGGTATGGCGGCTGCGTGAGTCCGTGCCGAAGTCGCGGGTGGTGGTGGTGGCGTTCACGAGTCCGACCTGTCCCTTGAGTGCGAAGCAACTGCCGGCGCTGGCGGCATTGGAGAAAGAGTTTGCGGACGCCGGGGTGGCCTTTGTGTATGTGAATCCGGTGGCGAGCGATTCGGAGGCGACGGTGGCGGAGTCGCGCCGGGTGCATGGGCTGGCGGGTCGTTACGTCCGGGATGCCGGGATGAAAGTGGCTGGCGCGCTGGGGGCGGCGAGCACGACCGAGGTATTTGTGATCGATGCGGCGCGGACGCTGACGTACCGTGGGGCCGTTGATGACCAGCATGGGATTGGCTTTGTGCGCGAGTCGGCGGGGAACCGGTGGCTGCGGGATGCGGTGCAGGATACGCTTGCGGGGAGGAGGCCGCAGATTGGGGCGACCACGGCTCCGGGTTGCGTGCTGGAGTTGCCGCAGAGGGGGGCGGTCGCGGCGTCCGAGGTGACCTGGCATGGCCGGGTATCGCGGTTGGTGCAGGTGCATTGTCAGGAATGCCATCGGGACGGCGGGATTGGGCCGTTTCCGCTCGTGACGATGGACGATATGGTTTCGCATGCCGGGATGGTGCGGAAGGTGGTGACGAAGGGGTTGATGCCGCCGTGGTTTGCGGCGCGCGGTGAAAGGGAGAAGCACAGTCCCTTTGTGAACGACCGGAGTCTTCCCGAGTCCGACCGGGCCGATCTGCTGGCGTGGCTGGATGGGGGGAAGCCCGAGGGGGATGTGCGGGAGGCTCCCTTGCCGAGGCAATGGGCTGATGCGGAATGGATGATGGGGCGGCCCGATGTGGTGTACGGGATACCGCGAGAGATTGAGGTCAAGGCGACGGGGAAGATGGGGTATGTGTATCAGGTGGTGGAGACTGGACTGACGGAAGACCGCTGGGTGCAGGCCCTTGAGGTGTTGCCGTCGGCGCGGGCGCAGGTGCATCACGTGCTGGTGTTTGTGATGGCATCGGATGCGGACCGGCGTCGGGTTGCGGGAGGGGATAATTTTTTTGCGGCGTACGTACCGGGGAGCAGTTCGGTGATTTACCCCGAGGGGTATGCCAAGAAGCTGCCGAAGGGGTCGAAGCTCCTGTTTCAGCTGCACTACACGCCGACGGGTGTGGCGACGGTTGACCGCACGCGGCTCGGTTTGCGGTTTGCGGAGGGCGCGCCGCGTCATGAAGTGATGGTGGCTGCGGCGAAGAACGTGACCTTTGCGATTCCGCCTGGGGCGTCCGATCATGTGGAGCGTGCTGTGCTGCCGGTGCCGTTTGAGGCAGACGTACTGGCCTTCATGCCGCACATGCACGTGCGGGGGAAATCGTTCCGTTATGAACTCGCGGAGTCGGGCGGCGGTCGGAAGCTGCTGCTTGATGTACCGCGGTATGATTTCAACTGGCAGTTGCTGTACCGGTTGGCCGAGCCACTGAGGGTGAAGGCCGGGAGCCGGATTGAAGTGACGGCGGCCTTTGACAACAGCAGTGGGAATCCGGCGAATCCCGATCCGGGACGCACGGTGCGCTGGGGCGAGCAGACCGATCAGGAAATGCTCCTTGGGTACCTCGAGTATGTGGTGGCGTCAGGGGAAGCGAAGGCGTCGGCCTCCGAGCCTCTGCGGCTCACGGGGAAAGCCCTTGGCCTGCTCGGCAGGCGTCTCGACCGCGACGGGGACGGGCGAGTTTCCGTGGCCGAGGCAGGGAGTGGATTTGCCGAACTGCATACCCGGCTCGATGCCGACCGGGACGGCTATGTGACCCGGGAAGAAGCGCAGCGCGCGGCGCAGGAACGACGCGCGGCGGTGCGGCCCTGAGGCGCGGTCAGGGGCGTGGCTGACAGATTCCCGGAAGACGGGCCGTGGGGCTTGTGGGCGGCTGCGACGGGTGGTCTGCCACTATTTCTCCGCGGGTGGAGCGGTGAGCGAGGCCAGCCATGCGAGGAGGTGATGGAAGTCCGTTTCCGGGATGCTCTGGGCGAAGGTGGCCGGCATGAGGCTGAGGTTCGTGACGTTGTCTTTCTGCATGGCGGAGCGGGCGAGTGTGGCTTCCTCACCGGCGGCGTTGACGAGGGTAAGGGAATCCTTGTCGCTGCTGCGGATGAGACCGGCGTGGACCGTTCCGTCCTTCATGGTGATGATGTGCATGCGGAAGTTGGGATCGACGGCGCGGTGGGGGTCGAGGATGTCCTCGCAGAGGCGATCGATGCCGCGGTTGCCGGCGCCGTCGAGCTGGGGACCGACGACTTTGCCTTCGTTGCCGATGCGGTGGCAGGAAGCGCAGTGAGTGCGGAAGGCAGTGAGACCGGCGGCGGGGTCGCGCCGGGCACTGGCGTGCTGCTGGATGCGGGTCTGGATGAGGGCATCGGTGGCGGCGCTAGTTGGAGGCAGGTCACGGGTCAGTTCCTCGCGTTTTCCGGTCAGGTCGGGCCGCTGGAGGGCGTTGATTTTGCTGATGACCACGGGTGCGGTGAGCAGCCTGGGAATCCCGCAGGCCATGAGGGCGGCGGCACCTTCCGGGGAGCCCGCGAGGATTTCCGCCAGAATCTGCTGGGTGGAGCCTGGAGCCGTTCTGAGGACCGCCGCGATGGCGTCCGGTTGGTTGAGGGAAGCGAGCGCCGAGGCGATGGTGCTGCGGGATTCCGGCGACAAGTTCGGGCGGGCGAGGAATTTGGCGAGGGCCGGGAGGTGCTGAGCAAGGCGGAGTTCTGCCGCCATCTGGGCAGCCGAGCGGAGCGGAGCGTCGCCATCCGGGGAAGGCAGAGAGATGACGGGCGGATGAAAGCGTCCGGCTCCCAGCCATGCGTAGGCCTCGCCGCTGTCATTGTTGTCGTGGTCCACGATTTCGAAGGCGACCGATTTCCCGGCGTGGCTGGCGAGGTTCCATTCGGTGAAGTGGGCGGTGTCGTGACGCGGTGGGTAGGCTCGCTGGATTTCTTCCCCTGTGGTGACGTCGACGAGTCGGGCAAACGTGCGTTCATGGGCTGGCTTGTCCGGGTTCCCCCGGTGGCCGCTGAGCCAGAACGAGAACGAGGCCGGGCAGGGAAACGGATGGGAACGGATGGAGCCCGCGAAGTTTTCCCCGTGCTTGCCGAGGCTTGAGAGGATGGTGATTTCGGTCCCGTCGGTGGCCGGTCGCGGCTGCAGTGCCCAGCCGTCGCCCGGGGCCGGATCCCATGGGGTGGCGGCGGGCATGTCTGCGAGGTCAGCGAAGAGGCGGTTGGCGACATTGGTGAGCCATGCGGCCGTGGCGGCTCCTGGGGGCGTTCCGCGGCGGGCGACGCCTTCGCGGACCGCCGAGGCGAGCGAAAGCTGCGTGGCGTGATCGTCCGTGAACTCGGATTGGATGAACGTGATCAGCCTTGTTTCCGATTCGGCCGGGAGGTTGCGGGCGAGGGCGGTGATGGTACTGCGCAGTTCCGCGTTGTCCTGCGGAGTGTGGCTGAGCAGGTGGTTGAGCGTCCATGCCGAGGCGGCGGGCGACTGGATCGTGCGGATGACCCTGGCGAGATTCGGGTTGAGCGGATCGGGATGGAGTTGGGCGAGTTCCTCGAATCCTCCGGGCTCGAGCAGTCCGGCGCGCAGAGCGACCATGGCAGCCTGGCGGAGCGACGGGTCATGGGCACTTCCCACGAGGTTGAGGGCCGGGGCGATGGCGGCGGCGGACGGTTGAAGGATGGCACGGTGGAGAAAGGCCTCGCTGAAGCGTGCGGGCGGGGATTCTGCGCCGCCGTCCCAGCCCTTGTCCGAGAGACCGAAGCGGATGGCCGCGAGGGACGCCGCTTCCGGCTCCGGCGGGCGGGATGGCTGCGGCTGATCCCGGCTGATGCGCCAGATGCGTCCCCGTTCGCGGTCGCGTCCCGGGTGCGTGAGCGGGACCTCGTAATGACCGATGATACGGTTGTAGAAATCGGCCACGTAGAGGGCCCCGTCTGGTCCGAGTTGGAGATTGACCGGTCGGAACCATGGATCGGAACTCACGAGGAAGTCGGGTTGTTCCGTGGCTTTGGGGGTGGCTCCGGCAAACGTGACGGTGTCGTGATTGATGCGGCTGGTCACGCAGTTGCCCACGAGCATGTGGTGGTTCCATTCCGGGCCCCAGACATTGCCATCGAGGTAGACGATGCCGCAGAGACCGGTGGAACCGTGGGCGTGTGCGCACATGACCGGAGCAAAGCCGAGTCCGTCGTGTGGTTTTCCGAAGCTCTGGAGGAAGCTGCCCGGGATGAGTTGGCTGATGGGATTGCTGTGGCAGTCCGCCGTGTAGAAGGCTCCGAAACTGTCCTGGCACAGGCCGAACGGGTTGACCTGGCCCCAGGAGTACGGCTCGACCGCCGAGCCATCCGGTTTGAAGCGGAAGACATTGCCGCTGTGGAGATCGAGCGAGAAGCCCCAGTCCAGTTCGCTGCGTGGTGTTCCGGTGTTCTGGGCGCTGGGGGATGGTTTTTTCGGGCGGTTGGCCGCGGCCGGGTTGTTTTCTGGCCGGACTTCGAAGTGCGAAGTATTGTTGAATCCGTGCGTGGCATAGACCCAGCCATCGGGACCCATGATGAGGCTGGAGATCATGCCATGGGTATCCATTTCCCAGCCGAGCGGGCCGAAGAGGACCGTGCGCCGGTCGCAGCGGCCATCACCGTCCGTGTCATCGAGGAACCAGATATTGGGGATGCTCCATGCGATGCAGCCATTGCGGTAGGGCAGGACACCGATGGGAATGTTGAGGTTGTCCGCGAAGACCGTGGGTTTGTCCGGGATGCCGTCGTTGTTGCTGTCCGAGAAGACGATGATTTTATCCTTCGAGGCCTCGAGGTGGCCGTCCGGAGACTTCCATTTTTCCTTCGCTACGGCCCAGGGGTATTCGGCCGACGACGTGCACCAGAGCCTGCCCTTGGCATCGAAGGCGAGGTTCATGGGTTTGTTGACGGTCGGTTCGCTGGCGACGAGGGAAGCCGAGAAGCCTGCGGGCAGTTGGAAGGTAGCGCGTTCCGCTTCCGGGCTGAGCGGGTCCGAGGAACGGACGAGCGAAGTGTCCTCGGCGATGGCCGGGAAGCAGGCGAGGCAGAAGACGATCGGGCGCAGGAGCATGGCGACCGAAACGGAGGCAGCGGGATGATTCTGTCTCCGCGGGCGGCGAGAGATGCTTCAGCGGTTCAGTTTCCAGAGCGTGAGATTAAGGAAGGCGGCAAACGAGACCCAGGCGAGGTAGGGCAGCAGAAGCAAGCCTGCGGTTCGGTCCGCCCTGAAAAACGCCCATGTGGTCAGGAAAATGGCGATCCAGAGGCCCATCATTTCCACGAGGGCGGCACCCATGAGGTGGGCACCGAAGAAGAGAGGCGTCCAGAGAGCGTTGAGGGCAAGCTGCACGAGGAAGAGAGTGAGGGCATGACGCTGGCCAGCGAATCCTCCCTTCCGCCAGACCCGCCATGCGGCGATGCCCATGAGCGTGTAGAGGGTCGACCAGACCGGGCCGAAAATCCAGCCCGGAGGATTCCATGATGGTTTGCGGAGACCATCATACCATGCCCCCGGCATGAACCATGCGCCCGGCAGGGCCGCGCCGAAGGACAGCAGAATCCAGCCCGCGAGAGCGATGGCGGCGAATCGGGTCGGGGCCTTGGCGTTCATTGTCAGAACAGCCATCGCCGCTTCAGACCCGGGGAACAAGCCGGGAAAATACCCAGCCGGAAACCGTCTGCCAGGCTTGATCCGCGCATGCGTGAGATTCCCAGGGGAATTGAGCGACTCCGGGGTCGGCGCGGCGGCGTAGGTTGGGCACGCTGCCATGCTCTTGGCGGCGAACTTTTCCCGACACTCCAACCACGTTCATCATGAGTACCGAATCCAAATGCCCCTTTAATCACGGAGTCAGTCCGACCACGAATCGTGACTGGTGGCCGAGCCAGCTCAAAGTGGAACTGCTGCATCAGCATTCCGGGAAGTCCGATCCGATGGGCGGGGGCTTTGATTATGCGAAGGAGTTTGCGTCGCTCGACTACGAGGGCCTCAAGAAGGATCTGGCGGCGCTCATGACTGACTCGCAGGACTGGTGGCCGGCCGACTTTGGTCATTACGGTGGCCTGTTTATCCGGATGGCGTGGCACAGTGCCGGGACGTACCGGACCGGAGACGGCCGTGGTGGTGGTGGCCGTGGTCAGCAGCGGTTTGCGCCACTCAACAGTTGGCCCGACAACGTGAGTCTCGACAAGGCGCGTCGCCTGCTGTGGCCGATCAAGCAGAAGTACGGCCGGAAGATTTCGTGGGCCGACCTCATGATTCTGGCGGGCAACGTGGCGCTCGAGACCATGGGATTCAAGACCTTTGGTTTCGCGGGCGGCCGGGAGGATACCTGGGAACCGGATCATGACGTGTACTGGGGAACCGAGAAAACGTGGCTGGGCGACAACCGCTACACCGGCGATCGTCAATTGGAGAATCCGCTGGCGGCTGTGCAGATGGGTCTGATTTATGTGAATCCCGAGGGACCGAATGGGAATCCCGACCCCGTGGCTTCTGCCCGGGACATCCGCGAGACCTTTGCGCGCATGGCGATGAACGACGAGGAAACCGTGGCGCTGATTGCCGGAGGGCACACCTTTGGAAAGACGCACGGGGCCGGTCCGGCGACCCACGTTGGTCCCGACCCCGAGGCGGCCCCGCTGGAGGAACAGGGCTTTGGATGGAAGAACAGTTTTGGAACCGGAAAGGGAGCCGATACCATCACGAGCGGGCTCGAAGTGACATGGACCTCGACTCCGACGCAGTGGGGCATGGGATATTTCCAGAACCTGTTCGGCTATGAATGGGAACTGACGAAGAGCCCGGCCGGCGCGCAGCAGTGGAAGCCCAAAGGCGATGCCGGAGCCGGGACCGTGCCGCATGCGCATGACCCTTCAAAGCGGATTGCGCCGTCCATGCTGACGACCGACCTCGCGCTGCGTTTCGACCCCGCGTACGAAAAGATTTCGCGGAGATTCCTTGAGAATCCGGACCAGTTTGCCGACGCCTTTGCACGGGCTTGGTTCAAGCTGACGCATCGCGACATGGGGCCGCGGGCCCGCTACCTCGGACCGGAAGTTCCCGCCGAAGTCCTCATCTGGCAGGATCCGGTGCCTGCGGCGAACCATCCGATCATCGACGCCAGTGATGTGGCGGCGCTCAAATCGCAGATTCTGGCGACAGGTCTCAGTGTTTCCGAACTGGTGTCGACCGCATGGGCCTCGGCATCCACCTTCCGGGGATCCGACAAGCGTGGTGGGGCCAACGGGGCCCGCATCCGGTTGGCTCCGCAGAAGTTCTGGGCTGTCAATCAGCCCGCGCAGCTCGGCAAGGTGCTCGACGCCCTCGAGGGAGTGCGTGCTTCCTTCCACGGAGCGCAGTCCGGCGGGAAGCAGGTTTCGCTGGCCGACCTCATTGTGCTTGGTGGCTGTGCGGCCATCGAAAAGGCAGCGGCGGCCGCCGGGCAGAGTGTCACCGTGCCGTTCACTCCGGGCCGCACCGATGCGAATCAGGAACACACCGATGTGGATTCGTTCTCCGTCCTTGAGCCGATCGCCGATGGCTTCCGCAACTACCTCAAGGGTCGCTACACCGTCCCGACCGAATCGCTGCTCATCGACAAGGCGCAATTGCTCACCCTGACAGCTCCCGAGATGACCGTGCTCGTGGGCGGCCTGCGGGTGCTGGGAAACAATGTGGGCGGAGCCACGCACGGCGTCTTCACGAATCGGCCCGGCGTGCTTACAAACGACTTCTTTGTGAACCTCCTCGACATGAGCACCGAGTGGAAGCCGGCGTCGCCTGACCAGGAATTCTTCGAAGGACTCGACCGCAGCACCGGAGCCCCCAAGTGGACCGGGACCCGGGTTGACCTTGTGTTCGGATCCAATTCCCAGCTCCGCGCCCTCGCGGAAGTCTACGGCTGCGCCGATTCTCAGGCGAAGTTCGTGCACGACTTCGTGGCTGCGTGGGACAAGGTGATGAATCTCGACCGCTTCGAGCTGGCCTGATTTCCCGTGTGTGTGTGGTGCCCCGGACCCGTTCGCGCGGGTTCGGGGCACTTTTTATTCGTTTCCGGAGGCCATTCCGCCGAGCGGCGGGAAACAAATCTCAGAGCGGGGCGGTCTGCAGGGTGAACTGATTCTGCGGCGATGCGTTCCGTTCGTTTCTGGTTGGAGAATAGTCGGTCACATGGAGCGATCCGTCCGGATGGAACGTGAGGAGGCGGAGCCAGCCATCGCCCTGCCGGGGCCGCATCTGGAAATTGACGAGCAGCTGGTGCACTGGCCGCTGCCGGGAATCCACTGAGGTGAGGCGGCCGAGGCCATCGGCGGTGACGTGACCATTGATGGTCAGGATGAAATTTCCGGCTGGGTGAACGAGTTGCTGCCAGAGTTCCTCTCCATCGGTGGCCGATCCGGGGTTTGCGGCGAACGGGTAGCTATGGGGGTTGTGCTTCTGTTTTTTGCCATGCTTCTTCCAGTCGTAACGGGAATTGTCGTGATAGGTGAAGGCATGAGTCACGAGGATGGCATGGTGGTTCTTGTGCGCAGCCGCGACTTCACGGGCCCATGAGACGACGGCGGGACGGGGGCCGAATTCGAGACAGAGGACGAGGAAGCGGAATGATCCGGCGCTGAAGACATGGTAGCTGTTTTCCGCG
>JBIICE010000051.1:0-21053 GCA_044239025.1 Verrucomicrobiales bacterium | reverse complement strand
CCCCGCATTCGTCAGACGGATGAATTCAAAGTCGTTCGAATTCGTGAATCCCGCCGCCACCTCGGCCGCGGTCGGACTCGTGGGATGATACATCACTTCGGTGATCTTCAGATTGGCCGCCACCGGCGGAACCGCTCCGGGAAAGTAATAGACCACGGTCGGCGCACTCCAGCTCGACCCATTCGGCACCGTCCCTGTCCCGCCACCCGACTGCGTCGGTGGATCGCTCGGGCGCACTGGATTCACGGTCCGGATGAACAAGGCCGTCGGCCCGGAAACGGTGAGCGGACCGCTATACTCAAGCGCGGCAGGATTCAGATCGGGAGCAAACGGCGGCGGCGGGGTCTGAATCAGGATCTTCGCGCCAATCAGAAAATCGCTGCTCGTCAGCCCCTGATTGAGCGCATGAATCGCGAGCAGATTGCGTCCCGCATGCAGCGCGGGCATCGCCGCAGAAATGTCATAGTCCGCCCACAGAATGGCATTGCCATCGGCATTGGTCGCCGTCGCCGGCGTATTCCACGCCAGCGTCGCGGTCGCCGGAGCATTGAGCCTTGCACTGGTCAGCTCCGTCCCGTTGATCCACGCCACAAAGCCATCGTCGCAGCGGATCTGCAGCAGCAGCCGGTTCCCGGCCTTCACCAGCGCCATCTGCGCGGGCGTCAGTTCAAATGGCAGCCGCAGATAGGAACTCTGATTCCCGGGATACGCGGTCCCATTGATCGTCCCCGCAAACATCACATTCGATGCCGCCACCGGACTCACCCCCGGCGGAGTGGCCGCCCCCTCGAAATAGGTCGCGGTATTCCAACGGACACTGAAGAAGGGCTGAAAATCGACGGCTCCAGCCGCAAAACTGTTGTCGTATCCCACCCCATTCAAAGTCCCGGGCGCATTCGCAAACCACCCGGAATCATCGAAGTCATCCGCATTGTCCCCATTCCCGTTCAGGTCGGTCCCGCGCCACTGATTCGATGTTCCCCCGGTCGTCGCCGATGTCGGCACAATGGCGCGCACCGGACTCACTTCCTTCAGAAACGTGTCAGCCGTCACAAAACCACCGCCGCTCTGAAGGGGCTGCGTCGCCTTCGGACGCGGATCACTGCCGTCCGTCGTGTAGTAGATCTTCACTCCAGGCGTCGCCGTGCTCGGCGAACTCAGATTCACCACGGAGCCAGCGGCCACCGGACCCGATGGCAAGCTCGCCACGGCAGGCCTCGTGAACTGATTGTCCATGAACTCAAGCCGCTTCTGCCACCAGTACTTCAGCCAGGCCACTTCTCCGGTGTACTGACCATTGAACGTGTTGTTCGTGATCGTCGTGTTGCTGGTCGACGCTCTGGGTACGCTCACGGTCCAGCGCGTGGCCGAACGCTTGGCGGGCGTCCCAGCCGCGTTCCCCGGATTCAGCTGGTTCGCAAATTCATCAATCCGCGCATGAATCGCCGCCGTGCTCATCGGACCCTGACGCAGCTGATGGTAGCGGTCGATCCACTGCTGCCAGAAGTTCGGATCGCGGAACATTTCGTTGTACCATGGATAATGGAAGAAGTCGGTTCCGAGGTCGGCATTGTCGCCGCGCCATGTTCCCCAGTTGAAGTCGCGTCCATCCGTCGACCCCTGCGCGCGGTCAAAGTCCCAGACCGGCCCCGCCGTGATCTTGCCGTAGCGGGGCTTGTGCCAGTGGGCGCTCAGCCGCATTCCATCCGCATTCTTGGTCGAGGTGTTGAAGATGTGGTGATCGATCATCGCTCCAGTATCCCAGTACCTGGCATAGCCATTGACCGGATCCATGAAGGCGGCACCCGCGAGGGCGGACCACGCTTCCCCGATGTGACCACGCAGCCAGTTGCTCTGCGCCACGGTCACTCTCTTGAAGGGATCAGGCGACACCTCCCGCGGATTGACCCATGCCATCAGATTGTTCCCCGGCCCCATCATGCCCACATTCCCGAAACTCTGACCGGGCAGTGGCGTGATCCCCACCTCCCCGGCATCGAGGCGGTCGACCTTGAACATGTAGCCGCCCTGCACCTCGGGAACCGCATTGTCGGACACGGTGAGATTCTCCACATCGACACGGTCGTCCCCGCGCGCGATCTTTTCCATGAAGCTGTAAACCCCGAAGTAATCGGCTGCCGTCACGCCTCCCTCGATTGTATTGGTCACCGACTGAACGTTGTGCAGATGCTCCACGAACTTCGTGCGCGGCGCGTACCGCCCGCTGTCGTTGCTGATCCGGTAGATCAGATCGTTGTGCATCATGGAACGGTCGAAATTGTACGGCGCGTGCATGATCCAGTCGGAATGCGACGGCAGCCCCAGCGGCGACAGATTCAGGTCGATCCCGAACTCATCCTGCATCTCGACGGCCATCGAGTATTTGGGATCTCCGGCCGTGGAGGAACCACGCCGCTCAAGGCTGCACGGCGATGCCAGCTCGGGTGGGTTGGTCAACCTTGTGAGATTGTCGGGGGCCTTCGGCTCGAAGACCATCACATAGCCATCGACGATGGTGTTGTCGGTCATCGGTGTGTTCCAGGTATGCGTCACGACCATCGGAAGATTGGAGGTCAGTGCCCGGGCATTCGCATCGAGGGCAAAATACATCGCGCCCGCCGGGGGGCCGGGCGGCCGTCCCTCCTCGAACGCGCGCGCCCGCACTCTCGTGTTCACACTCACGGAAATCGGTCCGGCGTACACGGGCGACGGTGTCCGGAATACCGTGAGCACCCCCGTCGCCACTGCCGTGATGTCCACAAACGGTGTCAGCGCAGGAACAGCTGACAGCCGGAAGGTTGTCGCACTGGAAACGGAAACATAATAGGTCGTATCCGCCTGGACCCCGCCGGGCAGCGTCCCCGTGCTGCTCAGCTGCACCATGTCCCCACTGAAGAATCCATGCCCCCCGGTCACCGTGAAAACATCCGTGGTCGCTGCCGTCGCGATGGCCGCATCCCGGCGGATCGTGAATGAGCCATTGCCGGTCAGATCCACCGGCGGACCACCGGGCTCGATGCTCAGTTTGAAGCTGTCGGGCCCCAGCAGGGTCACAAAGTAGGTGCCGCTGGCCGTCAGCGGCAGCGGACCGCTCACCCGCACCGGATCGTTCGACCGCAGCGGATGGCCCGCCCAGGTGCAGACATCCGTGGCCGCATCCGCCGAGAAATTCCCCGCCACCCCATTCACGCCAATCGGTCGCGACCGGTTCACGGTGTAACGCACGACTGCGGTGGGCGACTCCGTCCGCAGCGCCACGCTCAGCGGCGTCCCGGATGGAAAGGTGCTGCTCGGCGGGTCGAAGATGACCTTACCCGCCTGCGCCGCTGCCGCATCATTCGAAGCACCGGGAGTCGGCGTATTGAAGTACACACTGAGCGAACCCGCGGTCGGCGAAAGCAATCCATAGGAAATGTCGCCGCTCTGCGGTGGATACGGATTCCATTCGGCCACGGCCGCCCCGCCCCCGGGCAGGCGCAGCCCGAGGTACTCGGATCCGGCAGACAGACTGAAATTCGTATGCAGCGGCTGCCCCGCCACGGCCCGGTTCTTCCCACTCGCAAAAATCACGAGATACCCACCGGGCGGCAGCACGGTCCCCGCAGGAATTGTCCAGCGACCCGGCCGCGCCGCATCGTCCGTCAGACCGTATCCTCCCAGATCCACAGGCACCAGGTCCGGATTGTGCAGTTCAATCCAGTCGGGCCGCTCCCCGTCTTCATCCAGCAATCCCGTCTGATTGCTCGCCATGAATTCAGTGATCAGGGGAGCCGCCGGCAGAGACAGGCCTGTCAGCCACAGCACCAAACCCGCACGGCGCAGGAATTGTAATTGATTTTTCATGCTGCCGGGCAACGTACCTGACCGAATCGTCACGAGTCAATTCTTGACTTGCCCCACCGGGAAATTCCGGAGCCCTCGCCCGGCAGCCCCTCCATCTCCTCCCACCAGGACAATCTTTCACCGGTCCCACCACCGAAAACCGGTTGCCGCTGAAGGGGATTTCTCCACCCTGCGCGCTCCATGACGCGCCACCTTCCTGTCAAATCCGCTCTCTTTCAGTCGAACCGCGACCGCCTGCGCGGGCTTCTCCCGCAGCATTCTCTTGTGGTGGTCAATGCGAATGACATCCCGCCGACCAATGCGGACGCGGTCATGATCCCGGTGCCGAACAGCGACCTTTTCTATCTGACAGGAGTTGCTCAGGAGGAATCGATCCTCGTGATCTGCCCGGACGCCCATGAGGAAAAACACCGCGAAATCCTCTTCCTGCGTGAGACCAGCGAACACATCGCCGTCTGGGAAGGCTACAAACTCACCAGGGAACAGGCCACCAAGGTCAGTGGCATCCGCACCATCATGTGGCTCCACGAGTTCCCTGTCATGATGCGCCGCCTCATGTGCGAGGCAGAGCATGTTTTCCTCAATTCCAACGAACACGCCCGCGCCGAAATCGCCGTCGAATCCCGCGAAGCCCGCTTTGTCCGCGAGACCATGGCCGCATGGCCCCTCCACCAGTACCATCGGCTCGCCCGACTCATGCACCAGCTGCGCCCGGTGAAGAGCGATGCCGAAATCGATCTCCTCAAGGAGGCCTGCCGCATCACGGGCGACGGATTCCGCCGCCTCCTCGGATTCGTGAAGCCCGGCGTTCAGGAATTTGAAGTCGAGGCCGAACTCGCGCACGAATTCATCCGCCAGCGCGCCCGTTTTGCCTACAACCCCATCATTGCGTCGGGAGCCAATGCCAACGTGCTGCACTACCTCGACAACAACTGCCAGTGCCGCAAAGGCGAGGTCCTCCTCCTCGATGTCGCGGCCTGCTACGCCAACTACAACGCCGACCTCACGCGCACGATTCCGGTGAGCGGGAAATTCACGAAACGCCAGCGCGACGTCTACAATGCGGTCCTCCGCGTCCTCCGCGGCTGCATCGCCAACCTCACTCCGGGCAAACTCCCCCGCGACTGGCAGCGCGAAGCCGAGGAACTCATGCAGGAGGAACTCCTCCTGCTCGGTCTCATCACCACCAAGGACATCCGGACCCAGAATCCGGAAAAGCCAGCGCTCAAGAAATACTTCATGCACGGTGTCGGTCACCCGCTCGGCCTCGATGTCCACGACGTCGCCGCCATCGGTGCCCCGTTTGCACCAGGCTGGGTCATGACGGTCGAACCCGGCATCTACCTCCGCGAGGAAGGCTTCGGCGTCCGCCTCGAAAACGATGTCCTCATCACCGAAAACGGTACCATCGACCTCATGGCCGATATTCCCATCGAGGCCGCGGAAATCGAATCCCTCATGCGCGCTGGCCGCGCCTGACCGGTCCGGCGCTCAGCCGCGCAGCATCTGCCCCAGCACGCGGAACAGCTCACTGAGCGCTTCGGCGGTGGTGCGTGCCGACCGCAGCCACGCGCGCCCGAAATCCGATGGCTCCATGCCCGGCGATGCCAGCAGCAGCAACCCGGCCAGCACCAGCAGATTCACAAAGACAATCACACAGAGCGAGAAGAATACCCCGTTGATCCGCAGATCGGGCTGATCCTTCCCGATCATCCACACCGTGAAGGTGATGTGGAAACTCCAGGTCAGGCCGATCAGACTGTAGAACGCATACCACAGGGTGGCCCGCCCGCCCCACGGCAGACTGAGCGCCGCATTCAGATCGACATAGAGTCCGGCGATCAGAAACACCAGCACGGCCACCAGCGAGAACAGCGGCACAAAATACGGCGACAGCGAAATGAGCAGGTTGTTCTTCGTGGTGATGACATGCCCGCCCTGCGGGGTCACCCGGAACTCCCGCACGCCCCCGAAACACAGCAGCGTGCACAGCGCATGCGTCATTTCATGGCCCCATACATAGAGCCGCACCGGCCGCGCGCAAAACAGAAACCAGATCAGCCACAGCAGAAAACCAAGGCTGAAGAACCAGAATGGCGGACTCTTCCACAGGCCTCCCTCGAGGCGGTCGTTCAAACTCGAAAACAATGCCAGCAGTGTCACAAAACACAGCGGCACCATGAGGACCCACGCCACCCAGTGATACAGCAGCGTCACCGGCACCATCAGCGGAGCCCGTGTCTGCGCGCTCAGCATCCTCGTCGCCAGCTTGCTCTCCCGATCCCTCCGGGAAATCCGCGCATTGCTCCGCCTCCGCGCCGGAGCACGCACATCAAGCGTTCTGGACCGTCGAACCACTGGCATAATCGGAAGAATGATCAGCTTTCCCGAATGATCACACAAGGTCAATCGTTTCCCGGGCACAGCGGGGCCCGTGGATGCCTCCGGTGGGCCCTGCGCCCAGCCCTGCGTCCCCATGCGGTCCCGTGACGCTTCCGGCCCGCCCAGCCCGGAGCCGCAGGCCTTCGCCGGCGGCCGACACCGCGGTTCTCCCTCGCGCAGGGAGCGCGGGAAAGGCTGCACCCCGTGGGAAAACGGATCCGATCAGAGCAGTTCCGCGATCTGGACGGCATTGAGGGCAGCACCCTTGAGCAACTGATCCCCGACCACCCAGAAGGCGAGTCCATTATCGAGGGCGCAGTCGCTGCGGATCCGGCCGACGGCACAGTTGTCGCGCCCGGCAATGTCGAGGGCCAGGGGGTACTGCTTCAGTTCGGGCTCATCGATGAGGTCGAGCCCAGGTGCCGTGGCCAGCACGCTCCGGGCGGCTGCTGCGGTGACTGGTTTCTCGAATTCCGCACTGATGGCGACGCTGTGTGCCCGGAAAACGGGTATGCGCACGCAGGTCACGGAGGCACGGAAGCCAGGATGATGCATGATCTTCCGTCCCTCGTTCTCCATCTTCATTTCCTCCTTGGTGTAGCCATCAGGAAGAAAACTGTCGACGTGCGGAATCGCATTGAAGGCGATCTGGTGCGGATAAACGTGGGGCACGGCATCAAGTTTGGCCGCATCCCACGCCCGGTGCTGCGACGCCCATGCGCGCGTCTGATTGGCGAGTTCCTCGATGGCCTGCGCTCCGGTCCCCGAAACCGCCTGGTAACTGCTCGCAAAAAGCCGCGTCACGCCGAACGCCTGGTGCAGGGGATACAGCGCCATCAGGGAAATCGCCGTCGTGCAGTTCGGGTTCGCAATGATCCCACGATGATGCCGCACGTCGCCCGCATTGATCTCCGGAACCACCAGTGGCACGGAATCGTCCATCCGGAAGGCCGACGAATTGTCAACGACCACCGCACCCGCAGCGACCGCGTGCGGCGCATACTCGCGGGAAATGCCGCCACCCGCACTGAACAGAGCAATGTCGACTCCCGCAAAGCTTCCCGCGGTCAGTTCCTCGATGACCACGTCCTCGCCACGGAATGGCAGCGTCTTCCCCGCACTGCGCGCACTGGCCAGCAGTCGCAGACGGCCCACGGGAAAATTCCGGCGCTCCAGACAGCGGATCATCTCGACGCCCACCGCTCCGGTGGCGCCCACAATGGCGATAGTTCGGGTAGAAGACATGGGAATTCAGGGAAGAATGGAAACGTAGCCGATCAAAAGGTGCCAGTTCCGGTCAAACCGCGCCGGTGTCAGGCATGAAACAGCCTCCTGCTCCCTTCGCCGGGAGACAGGAGGCTGGCGAAGGATACAGCTGGATGATCTTACTTGCGCTTGAGCATCGGGAGCCCAGTGCGCTCGTTCTCAATCACCTTGTAACCGTCCGGCAGCTTGTCGAGAGCGCCTTCCTTCACCTCGCCGGCGAAGAAGAACAGGTTGGTGGTGCCACCATCGGCGCGCTTCTGCGCCTTGAGGTGGAGGTGATAGGTTTTGCCGGACTTTTTGCTGACAACGGAGAAGGCCATGGTGGTTTCCAGTTAGGGGTTTGCAGTTGAGGATGGAAAGATGAACGGGGCTCAGATCAATCCGGCGTCCTTCAGAACGGAAAAGGCTCCATTCTTGGTGACCGTCTTGAGCGCACGGGCGGAAAGCTTGACGCGCACAAACTTCTTCAGCTCCGGAACCCAGATCCGCTTGTCACGGAGGTTCGGAGAGAAGGTGCGGTTCACTTTCTTGACGTGATTGAGGCCGATACCGCCCGCTTTTTTGGATTTACCGCTGTGGTGAATGCGGCGGCCGCGGAACTTGCGGACACCGGTGATCTGGCAGACTTTGGCCATAAGATGAAATTCAGGTGAAATGGGTTCGATCGGAGAAGAGCCTGCTGGTGTATCATGCTTTCCCGGATGGTCAAGTGGTTCGTGCAGCGATCCGGTCAATATTCTCCCGTCAGCCCGGGCAGCCGTCCCGGAGCCGGCGCAGGAGGGAACTCCAGCGGTGCCGTCGCTCGCCCGACTGCACGGCATGGCCGAGGGCGCGGGGGTCGCCGACGAGGACAACGAGGCGGCGGCCGCGGGTGATGGCGGTGTAGAGGAGATTGCGCTGGAGCATGATATAATGCTGCATGGAGAGAGGCAGCACGACGGCGGGAAATTCACTGCCCTGGCTTTTGTGGACCGTGATGGCCCAGGCGAGGCGCAGTTCATCAAGGTCACCGGCTTCATATTCAACCAATCGTCCGTCATCAAAGCGCACGGAAAGCCGCAGGGGGTCGGCAGTGATTTCCATGACTCGGCCGATGTCTCCATTGAAGACATCCTTTTCGTAATTGTTGCGGGTCTGAATGACCTTGTCGCCGGTCCGGAAGCGGAGCCCGAAGCGGTCGGCTTCCGCTTTGAGTTCGTGAGGTGGATTGAGGGCGTCCTGAAGGGCGGCATTGAGCGCGGCCGTGCCGAGCGATCCCCGGTTCATGGGGGTGAGCAACTGGATCTCGCTGGCGGGATCGAGACCAAAGGCATGAGGAATGCGTTCCCTCATGAGATGGATGATGGTGGCAGTGATTTCCCCGGGGGTGTTCCGTTCGATGAAGTGGAAATCGCTGCCGGGCGGAGCGGGACGGGGCAATGCGGGGAGTTTGCCGGCATTGATGTCATGGGCAGCCACGATGATGCGGCTGGCGGCGGCCTGCCGGAAAACCTCGGTGAGGCGGCACACCGGCACAACCCCGCTGGCAATGACATCCGCCAGCACCTGACCCGGACCCACGGAGGGCAATTGATCCACATCACCGACCAGCAGGAGCCGGGCGTGCGCCGGAAGCGCTTCCATCCAGTGCCGCATGAGCGGCACATCGACCATGGAGGTCTCGTCGAGCACGAAGATGTCGCCCTTGAGGGGATGCTCCCGGTTCTTCTGAAATCCGCGGCCCGGCTGGTACTCAAGCAGACGGTGCATGGTCATGGCCTCGTGGCCCGTGGTCTCAGCCATGCGCCGGGCCGCGCGGCCCGTCGGAGCAGCCGCCACAATCCGGAGCTTCTCGGCGGCAAAAATCCTCAGGATGGCATCGAGAATCGTGGTCTTGCCCGTGCCGGGGCCGCCGGTGATGACCGTGAGGCGGCCAGCAAGGGCCGCGCGCACCGCTGCGGCCTGCCCCACCGCCAGTTCGCGTCCGGTTTCCTGCTGCACCCATGCGAGGGCGCGGTCGGCCTCGAGGGAACGCCCCGGCACCGGCTGGGACGCCATGCGGCGCAGGGCCGAGGCCACTTCCCTTTCCGCCCGCGCAAGGTGGGCCGGAAACACCAATTCGACATCGCCCTCGGCTTCCCGCACCACCTCGGCAGATTCCATCATGCCCCCAAGCACGGCCTCGAGTGGTTCCGGAGGACACTGCAGCAACTCGACGGCGCGGCTCAGCAGTTCGGACTGCGGCAGCGCACAGTGGCCTTCGTCTCCCGCAGCCAGCAGCAGATGAAAGAGGGCGGCCCGCAGCCGTTCGGGAGCCGCCTCGGGCATGCCCATTTTCCGCGCGATGGCGTCCGCACTGCGGAATCCAATCCCGGGAATGTCGTCCGCCAGCTGCCACGGATTGGCCTCGACCTTCGCAATCGCCTCTTCCCCGTAGGCCCGGAAAATGCGGACGGCCTTGGCCGTGCTGATCCCATGCGCATGCAGAAACACCATGATTTTCCGCACCGCTTTCTGCTTTTCCCACGATGCCTTGATCTCGCGCCGCCGCTTGCCGCCAACCCCCGGTACCTCTTCGAGCCGCGCACTCTGATGCTCGATGATGTCAAAAATCCCATCGCCGAACTTCGCCACAAGCTTGCGCGCATACACCGGCCCAATCCCCTCGATCAGCCCGCTGCCCAGATAGCGCTCGATGCCCTCGCGCGATGACGGAGCCTCCGTTTCCAGTCGCTCGGCGCGGAATTGCCGACCGTAATCCGCCACCTGCACCCACTCGCCCTGCGCCCGCACCGTTTCTCCCGGATGCACCGACGGCACCCGACCCGTCACCGTGACCGGTTCGCTCCGCCCCCGGATCTTCACCTTGAGGACGGAATACCCGGTGTCTTCGGTGTGATAGGTGACCCGCTCCACGATGCCACTCAGCGATTCCATGGCGGCAGCAAAGCCGCGCCGCAGGTTCGGGAAAGCGGGAATCCCGGGCCGCATTGCACATTGACGCCACCGCCCGCCGACCGTCACAATGACGCTTTTCCCCGCACCTCTGTGAATCCTTCGCGCAAAGCCGTCTTCTTCGGCGAATTCGCCCGTCTTTCGGCCGCCGCCATCCCGGTCGACAAAAGCCTCCGGCTTCTCATGCGCCACGCCCCCCGGGGGCCCCTGCGCTCGGCCCTGCGCGGCATGGAATCCGCCCTCGCCTCGGGTGCCACCATTGCCGGAGCCATGGCTCCCGCCCTCACCCCCCTCGAATCCGGTATCATCGGAGCCGCCGAAAAAAGCGGTCAGCTCGCCGCCGGATTCGCCCACCTCGAAAATTGGTACGACGCCCAGGCGCGGGCCCGCAGCACGGCCCTGCATGCCATGGCCTACCCGCTGCTCATTGCCCACGTGGCCGCCATCATTCCCGTCATTCTCCGCAGCATCTCCACGGACAGCAGCATCGTCCTGCCCCTGCTGACCAGCCTCGCCATGCTCTGGGCCGTCCTCGCCCTCCTCTGGCTCCTCAGCCGCATCATCATCAGCATCGCCCGCCACAGCAGCCTCGCCGACGCCATTGTCAGCGCCATTCCATGGGTCGGATCCGCATGGAGCCGCAGCGGCCTCGCCCGCTGGGCCGCCGTCATGCAGTTCCACCTCCAGTCAGGCCAACTCATGTCCGGAGCCTTCGAGGAGGCCGCCGCCGCGGCCGACCGCCCCCGCCTGCGCCGGGCCAGCCTCCGCCTCGCACGCCTCACCGCATCCGGTCAGCCCGCCGGACCCGCCATCTGCCGCGAATCCGTCTTCCCTGAAGAAGTCTCCCTGCACTTCGCTTCCGCCGAAGAAGCCGGCATGCTCGACGTGGAATGCGCCCGCATGGCCACGCGGGCACTGCACGACGCCACCACCGCCGTGCAGCGCGCCGGAGAATGGATTCCGCGCCTCGTCTATGCCGGAGCCATGGCCTTCGCCGCATGGCAGATCCTCCGCATGGGCGCAGGCATCCTCACACAGCATCAGAATTTCATGAACGACCTCGGACTGTAGACCCGGAGGTCCACAGTCCCGCAGGGCGTCGTCCGCTCAGGCCTTGCCCAGCTGAATCATCCCGTAATCCCCATCGGAACGACGGAAGAGCACACAGTCGCGGTCGGTCTTCTGATTGTGGAAAATCACAAAGGGGCGCTCGCTCAGTTCCAGTTCCGTGATCGCTTCGTCCTCGTACAGCGGACGGATCCGGTAGTTCTCCGGATGAATGATGACGGGTTCGATATCCTCCTTGTGTTCGTCTTCGAGGACGGCCGTGCCGAAGACATGTTCGTCAAGGTGACGGATGCTCGCACTGCGCGGGCGGTGGTTCTTGAGCAGGCGGGTCTTGTGCTTGCGCATGCGCCGCGCAATCTTGCTGATGGTTTCATCCATCGCCGCATAGAGATCGCTGGCAGTGCTGCTGCACTCGATGGTGATGTGATTCGCACAGAACAGAATGATCTCCGCAAAGTGGCGGTGGTGCGTCTGCACCTCGAGAATCACCTTCGCCTCGATGATCTTCGGATAGTCCAGATGGAGGCTCGCCACCTTCTTCTTCGCATAGTCACGGATGGCATCCGTGATCTCCATGTGACGTCCCGTGACGGTGACCGGTGGATCCACATTGATTGTCTGCATGATTTTGGGGTTCTATTGGGGTTGGAGAAATTGTTCTGCGCGGATCGCCTCACATCGTGAAGCCTTCCCCGAGGTAAAGCCGCCGCGCTTCGGGGTCGTTCACCAGAAAATCCTTGCTGCCATGACGGCACACGCGGCCTTCATAGATCAGATAGGCACGGTCCACGATCGACAGGGTTTCGCGGACGTTGTGGTCGGTAATCAGGATCGCCAGCCCGGCGGAACTCAGGTCGGTCACGATCTGCTGAATCTCGCTCACCGCGATCGGGTCGACACCCGAGAATGGTTCGTCGAGCATGAGCAGACTCGGTTCCGTCACGAGACTGCGCGCGATGGTGAGTCGGCGTTTCTCGCCACCGGAGAGCGTGATCGCGAGGCTTTTGCGGATGTGAGCGATGCCGAAGCGTTCGAGCAGGCCTTCGAGGCGTTCCCGGCGTTCGTTCCGGCTCAGATCCATGGTCTCCATGACGGCCATGATGTTCTCCTCGACCGTCAGTTTGCGGAAAATCGATTCTTCCTGCGGCAGGTAGCCCATGCCGAGTCGGGCCCGGCGGTACATGGGCAAACGGGTGGCGTCCTCGCCACTGAAGCGGACGGTGCCCCCGTCCGGAGTCACCAACCCCACAATCATGTAGAAGGTCGTCGTCTTGCCCGCCCCGTTCGGACCGAGCAGGCCCACGATTTCGCCGGGACGGACGCGCACGTCGACTTTATTCACGACGGTCCGTCCATCATAGATCTTCACAAGGCCACTGGTCGAGAGGAGGAATTCAGACTCGGCACCCTCGTGCAGTCCTGAAGCCGCGGCCGCGGCAGTTTCGGCGGAAATAACGGACATTTCGTCAATCGGCTGGGTTCAGCGGGCATTGCCGGATCCCGGCACGGCACGCGCCGGACCGGTCGCCTTGTTGCGGTCGGGCGTGGTGGCCGGAACCGGTTTTTCGAGCGACTTGGGGAATTCATCGGCTCCGATCTCCCGCTCCACGGGGAGCATCGTGCAGTTCTTGAACTGAACTTCTTCGGTCTGACTGAGCATGATGACGCTTTCCTTGCTTTCGGCGGCGAAGCATTTGTCTCCGGTCTGGGCCTCGGGCCATTCCCGCAGGAAGAAGATGCCCGACTTCTTTTCGTAGACCATGTAGCCGGCGCGTCCGACCTGGACTTCGCCGTCCTTGCCGACGGCCATGATGCGGGCGCGGCCCCGGATGATGATGCGCTCGAAGGGGGATTCCTGAGTCTTCGGTTTGCCTGCGGTGGCGGCTCCACTGGTTGTGCTCACCGGGTCGAGGTTGCCGGGCTTGCCCGCTTTCTCCCGCTTTTTTGCCATCCCGCCGGTCGGATCGCCGGCGTGCGATTCATCATAGAGAATCTCGATTTCATCACCATCCGCCGCAAACGACTTGCCGCGGACCTTGGCATTGCCGCGCAGAATGTAGGTGCGGGTCCGCGGGTCGCCCGGCGGGAGGGCCTTGTCGGGATTGGCCGGATCACGCGACGGCGGCTTGATCATTTCATCGGCGTCAATCACGCTGCTCACTGCCATGTTGACCTTGCGGTGCGGGGTCAGCGGGGCCGGACCGGGCACGCCGGCAAAGGTGGCCGGACGGGTCGGTGCCGCGGTCACTGCCGGAGCCCCGTCTTTCTTCTTCATGACTTTATCCTTCACGGCCCGCAGGGCATCCCTGGCGTCTTCTCCCATGGCCTCGCGGGCTTCCCGAGCGGCATCCTTGAGGGCGTCGAGCGATCCTCCCTCCTCGCCTTTCCCGCCATTTTTGAGTTCTCCGGCGACCTTCTTGAGTCCTTCCAGATCCTTGACCCCCTTGAGGTCGGGCAAGCCCTGCTTCTTCTCTCCGACGAGACGTTCGGTTTCCTTGCGCACGGCTTCGTTGCGGCCGGCTGCCTCCTCGACGAGCTGCATGGCCTTCTTGAGTCCATCTTTGCTGCGGCCGTCCTGCTTGAGTGCATTGAGCGCGCTTTGCTCGGACTTGTGGGTCGGCACCGCAGGCTTTTCCGAGGCCTTCGCCTCCTTCTCCTGCCCATGCAGCGGCACTCCCGCCAGCAGCAGGGTCATCCGGAAAATGAGGCTCGTCTTCATGGTTTCTTCGCTGAGTTGCGGGTCCGGCCGGAAGCCGCCCTTGGTTTCGCCGCCGCGGCCGCCGACCGCCGCGCCACAGGCTTGGAAACGGGTTTCGCCGGCGGGTTGCCGGCGGGTTTACTCACTGGTTTGACCGCGGCCTTCGCATCAGGCACCGGGGCGGGCGGGACCGGACTCTGCCGGGGCTCAGTGGAGCTTGCTTCCTGCGCGGCCGCGCTGCCCGTTTCGCTCCCGGGCGACTCGGCATCGCCTTCCGGAACTTCCTCGTACACCACCATGCGGACCCCGCCCGTGAAATGCGTCAGCCCAGTCGCGTGATCATGAAGCATGCCGCCACTCTCGATCCTGCGGTCGCGTTCTTCAATGACCACGGGACGGTCACTCACGATCAGATCCAGGGAGAGATCGTAGACGCCGCGCTCCAGTTGGAGCTTCCGGCTGATTTCCTCGCGCGGTTCGCCATCGGCATACTCGGTGAAGACCGCGCCTTCAAAGACAAGATGCCCGTCGTCCGGACGCTGCACGCGGCGGCTTTCGAAAATCGATTCCACCTCGGCGGGAATGCCCGCGGAATCGAGGTCGAGCACCCCGGCGAGATCGCGCGGGACGAATTCCCGGTAGAACGGTGCCCGCACTTCCCGGTGCTCGCTGCCCGGAGGAGCCAGCGATTCCAGAATCGACAGCCGCGACCGCATGCCAGCCACCCGACGGCTCGCCCGCCGCACCGCAAAGCCATCGTCCCCGGCAGCAGGCACGTCTGCCGCTTCCACCTCTCCCGGTTCCACCGCGTCCACCCCATCGATCCCATTTGTCCCTGCCGGAGCTTCCTGACCGCGCAGCATTCCTGCGGCGGTGGCGATCAGCAGAAGAATGGTTCGCATCGCGGTCATCGTGAAATCACTGTCAGGTCTCCGCCGGTTCCGGGGCCGAAACCATGCGGTGCAGCGCGCGCAGGCGGCGCACCACCCCGCGCAGTTCCGCGAACGGCACCATGTTCGGTCCATCGGAAAGCGACGCCGCCGGGTCAAAATGTGTCTCCATGAACACGCCGTCGCAGCCCGCGGCCACGGCCGCCCGGGCGAGCACGGGTGCCAGTTTCCCGTCGCCTCCGCTCGTGCCTCCCAGCCCTCCCGGCCGCTGCACGGAATGCGTCGCATCAAAAACCACCCGGAATCCCTGTTCCCGGATCCAGTAGAGCGACCTCATGTCGGCCACGAGGTTGTTGTAGCCGAAACTCGCGCCGCGCTCGGTGAAGAAGAACCGTCGGTTTCCTTCCGCTGCGATCTTTTCCGCAATGTGCTTCACGTCCCATGGTGCCAGAAACTGTCCCTTCTTCACATTCACCACCCGGCCGGTCCGGGCCGCGGCCACCACGAGGTCGGTCTGCCGGCACAGAAAGGCGGGAATCTGCAGCACATCCACATACTCGGCCGCGATTTCAGCCTCCTCGGGCGAATGCACATCGGTGGTCACCGGCACCCCATGCTGTTTCCCAATGTCGGCCAGCAGCGCACAGCCTTCCCGGCAGCCAGGCCCGCGGTACGAGCCGCCTGATGTCCGGTTTGCCTTGTCATACGACGCCTTCAGAATCAGCCGGATGCCTTCTTCCCGGGCCATCGTGTGAATGGCCGAGGACAATTCCCTCAGGAACGGCTCGGACTCCATCACGCAGGGCCCCAGGATGAAAATGGGTTCCACCCCATCCATTTTCCATGGGCCAATCTCAATGTCGGGCAGCGTCACTCCAGCGGGTTCGGTCATGTCCCCATAACCAGACTCCAGAACCGGACGCGCGCAAATAAAACCGCCTCCCAATTCACTGCGCCGGTGGCGGCGTGTACGAACTGTTCCCGGAGGGCTTCGCGGCGTCTTTCGCCCCCATCGCCGCCGCCGCTCCCATGCCCCCGATGACAATGGCAAGCAAAAGGTAAACCCCGATCACAATCGCCGTCATCAGGCCCACGAACTTCCAGAACGAGCGCTGGTAATCAATGGCCGCTTCAAGGTCGCGCAGGGATCGCGTTCTTGCCAAGGCATTGATCGCTCCACTGTACTTGAAGAGCTTGACCACGGGAATCACATACAGTGCGGCCACGAGCGCGTACACTCCGGCAATCAGCATCGGCAACCACGCGGGAGCCCCTTCCATGTCCTTGCCCATCATCGCTTTGGTGGCGGCACCCCCGAGCGCCACCACCGCCAGTGCGCCCAGCAGCATGAATGCCGAGGAAATCGCTCCCAGGACCGCAAGGAACAGGACCCACGGACGCGTGCGCCGCATCAGTTCAACGGTCCGCGCGGACACTCCAGCCTCGACGGGTGCCTGCGACTGCACCTGACGCGCCCCCGGAGCCGCATAGGGATTGCGCCCGGCCGCCGCCACGGGAGCCGCCGCCACGGGAGCCGCCGCCACGGGAGCCATCCCGATGACTTCACCGACTGACTTCCAGCCGTCCATGCCTTCCCGCCAGCAGAGGTCCTGCGCGGTCAGCTGCCCGCTGGCCAGCATCTGTTGAATCTGTTCCTCGGACATTTCGCCAAGCTGCTGCCCATTCTGCGCGACGTGGTAATTCATGAATTTCGGTGGTTATGGCTCCCATACCAGCGCTTCCGCCCGCGCGGCAAGCCCCGTGTTGCGGAATCCGCGATTCCTCATTTCCCCGGCCAGTACTCGGTCATCTTGCGCCGCAGAAAGGCAGCACTGGCCTGCAATTGCCCAAACCCGTCAACCCCATCCTCGATGCTGATCCAGCCATCGAAGCCGGCGTCGCGCAGTATTCCGAAAATCGCGTCGTAATCGTTCAGGCCTTTCCCGATTTCCCCATGCCGCAGGCGCTTGGCGTAGCCAGCCACCCCCATTTCCTCGCGCCGCAGATCCTCAAGCGTGCCCTCGGCCAGATAGCGGTCGCTCGCATGCATCGTCACCACCCGCGGCGCCACGCGACGCAGCAGTGCGATCGGATCTTCCCCCATGAGCAAAGTATTGCTCGGATCGTAGTTTACGCCGAAATGCGGATCGTCGATCGCGTCGACAATGTCGCAGAAAATATCCATGGGCTGCGCAAACTCCGGGTATTCCCAGAAGTCGTCCTTGTAGTGATTCTCCAGAATGAGGGTCACACCGTGCTCACGCGCACACGGCAGGCAGGCCTGAATCCCTTCCACGGTGTAGGCAATGCCCTCGGCCCGGCTCACTTCGGGCCGGCGCTGACCGGACAGCACGCGGCACCAACCGGCTCCCAGCGCAGCACTCATGCGGATCCACCGCTGCTCTTTCTCCACTTCCCTCGCCCGATGCTCCGGATCGGGACTCGTGAAGTCGGGCGAACAGCACATCATCGGAATCGCCAGCCCGCGCTGCGCTGCTGCCTGACGCAGCGGTTCCCAGTTCGCCTCGTCCTCCATCTCGAGAAAGCCGGCGTACCATTCGACTCCGTCCAGCGGCAGGGTCGCTGCAAGGTCCAGCCATTCAACAAGTTTCATCTCCCCGGTCTTGCACAGCGGATGCATCCAGGCCTTCGGCACAGCACAGAGTTTCGGCATCCCCCCAAAACGCTGGCCGACGGTCCTTCCTGTCCCACTTTCTCCAGACGCCCCATTCCCACGTTGACCTTTCGGGCTGCGCCGGGTATGCGGTAAACCATGAAATCATGCAGCCTCCGGGAAACCAAACTGGCAGCGAATCTGGCAGCCACTCAGGCCGAAGTCTTCGTTCAAGTCGAATCGGTCACCCGCAAACCCACGAAGTCGGGCGGCGAATTCCTCGAACTCAAAATCGCGGACGCGGAGGACCATGCCACCCTCCGGGTCTGGAGCGACGCCCCGGTTTTCACGGAGGCTTCCACCCTGCCGCCAGCCTCGTTCATCGCCATCACGGGCGAATGGGCCATCAGTAATTTCGGTCTCGAAGCCCGCCACTGGACGTTCCGCCCCCTCACAGAACCGGAAATCGATACGCTCCTCGGCGGCCCGGAATCGCTCCGCGCACGCCAGTCCGCCGACTTCGCCACGATCACATCGCTCACCGATGCCATCACCGACCCCAGACTCCGCGCGCTCTGCCAGCTCTTCCTCGCGGAATTCGGCGAACGCTTCCGCCGCACGGGAGCCGCCCGCGAATACCATCACGCCCGACGCGGCGGTCTCGTCGAACACGTCGCCCAGATGATGCGCTGCGCCGATGCCATCTGCTCGGCCTACCCTCACATCAACCGAGACCTCGTCATCACGGGCGTCCTCTTCCACGACTGCGGCAAACTCTGGGAAAACTGCTTCGCCGCCGATGGCTTCCACATGCCCTATACCGACCCCGGCGAACTCCTCGGCCATATCCCCCTCGGCATCGAACTCGCCAATCACCTCTGGCGTCGCATCATGGATTCCACAGACGCGGAATCATGGAAATCCCTCGCCCCTGCCCCGGAGGATGTCCGACTCCACCTCCTCCACCTCATCGCTTCCCACCACGGCGAATACCAGTTCGGTTCTCCCGTCCTCCCCAAAACCCCGGAAGCCATCGTCCTCCACCACGTCGATAACATCGACGCGAAACTCGAAATGATGGCCACCGCCTACCTGACGTCTCCCACCGTCAGCCGCAATATCTTCGAACGCATGCGCCCACTCACGGTCCGCCTCGTCCGACCACTCCCAGGAGCCACGCCGCCCACGCAGGAGTAAACCCGCCCCACGTCAGATCACAAACTCAGGGAATCGTCAGCGCTTTCCCCGCTTCAATGTGATCGGGACTGGCCAGATTGTTCGCCCGTACCAGCGCATCCACACTCACCCCATAACGACGCCCGATCTTCGTCAGATTCTCCCCGGCCGCCACCACGTGACTCCGTCCACCGCCGCCACCTGCACTGCCGCCACCACCTCCGGAATACCCGCCACCACCACTCGGAACCGATGCCGTGCCCGCCCCGTAATCGGTCTGACCATACGGTGCCGTCGCATAGGGATCGTTCGTCGCCGCCTGTCCCTGCGCTCCATACCCATAAGCCGCCGCCGCGTCGGTCCCCGTCCCGTACGCCGCATAAGGATCCGCCGCGGCCTGCTGCTTCGGCTTCATGGCTTCACACGAGGCCAGCATGGCCACAGCCCCACAAGACAGCATCAGACGGTTCAATCGGCGCATGATCACAATTTCGGTTAATGTTTCCTGATTATCCATTTTCCCTCGGAATCCGCAACTGAAGAAAAGCAGGTTGCGCACCCCGCAGAGTATGATACTGACCCGACCCCGGAGGGCGCTTCCCAGCAAGGCGTCACCTCCCACCACACGGGCAGTTAGCTCAGTCGGTAGAGCAGCGGACTTTTAATCCGTTGGTCCTGGGTTCGAGTCCCAGACTGCCTACTCCTCTTCTTCAAAAGGTAAACTCGGGGGGATCTGGGGAATGGGCCTGCATAGTCAGTGCTCCCCCAGGGGACTAAAGGGACCGGAAGGGACCAAAAGGGACATGCCTGGAAAAGGTCTGGCCTTTTGTGCTGCGCGCTCAGGAAAGCGGTGATGCTCACCGCAGTCCAAAGCGTTCGGCTGTCTGCTGCAAGCATGGCCCGGTGGTTCACCGAACAAAACGCGCCGGCGACTGGATTGGTCGGCGATTCCAGTGAACCCCCTCAATGAACGAAGCCGCAAGGCTTTGGACTGCTGCGAGCATCGCAGCTTTTCGATTCCGACGGTTCAAGATGGGCACCACAAATGGTCTGGCCTCCTGTCCGGGAACATCTTCCCACGGGCACCTCTCGCGCCCCTTCAGGGCGCCTTTCATTGTGCGTTCGTTGACCCGGGTCATCGGTCGCACGAACTCCCTCAGCCCCGGGCTATCCTCTCGGTCCCGCTTGGGGACAGGGACGCTCTTGTTCCGGCGAACCCCAATCCGGAAGGGCCCACCGCAAATGGTCTCGGGGTTTGTCGCCCGCCGCCATGAAACATCCCTGCTGGTCACAGCCCACTCAAGCGACCTCGATCTTCATCCCCGGGTCTGTCTCGCATCGGTCGACAATGTCGTTGTAGTGAGTGATGAACTCCTCCATCGCCGAGCGTCGGCTGCTGCCCTGAAAGGCCGTCCGCTCGAGCATGTTGGCCACGAGGAACTGCGTGATTTCAATCACTTCCACGCGTCGGCCGATGCCCATTTCCTCGGCAAGCGACTCAGCAAGGGCCGCCCCGGCCTGACTGGAGATCACCAGTGGCCTCAGCCCCCGTTCAAGGTTGGCGCTGCACTTCCCCAGCAGTTGTCGCGTCGGAGCAGTGGTCACAAGTTCGGACGCCTCCAGTGGCAAACCGTGCCGGACCGCCATTCTCGTCACCACCAGAGCGACGCACAGCGGCCCCTTGTTCCCGGTGAACTCATGCGATGAGGCAAAACTCTCGAGCAGTCTGTGCAGCGCTGCGGACATGGTTGGTACTGGCAAGGGGAAGCAGGAGGTGATCCGTGAGAAACTGCACCACCGGAACGGCCACGGCGTCGCCCATGGCGTTATAGGCCTCGTTGTAGCTTTCCGGCATCCAATAGTCAGGCGGAGCGCCCATGAGTGCGCCAATCTCCCGCTTGGTGAGCAAACGCGCCTGCAGGGCTCCATCCAACCAAAGCAGCACAAACTGCCGGCTGCTGCCACCCTCGGCGGTTCGAAGACATCCCGCCAGGTCGTCGAACCGAAGCTCGAGCACCTGCCTGCCATTCCGCGTGCGACGGTATCCCGGGAAAACAGCCCGTGAAGCCAACGGAAGTTTCTCCAGTGCCGCCGCATGGGCCGGTGACAGCAAGTCCAGCAAAGCATCCCGGCGCGGAACGTCAAAAACCTCGGCGTCCCATTCAATCACATCCGAGAGCCT
>JBIICE010000050.1:0-21151 GCA_044239025.1 Verrucomicrobiales bacterium | reverse complement strand
CCCATGCCGATCAGCGGATCCGCTGCGGTGCTCAGTGGGAACTGGCCGACCGCGGCGCATGGACCGTCCTTCAATCTGCCGCCCGCCAATCCGGTCAGCGTCTCGCGCAGCTCCATGGCCTCTGGGGGCTGGGACAGGGCTGGCGATCCGGGCGCTTTGCGGACGCCCGCATCCTCGCCGCTGCCATGACGGATCCCGATCCTGAAGTCCGCGTCGGCGCTGCAAGGGTTGCGCCGGAATCTCCTTCCTCCACCAGCACCGACGAGGCCCTCGTCCGGCTGCTGGCAGATCCTTTGCCGCGGGTCCGCCTTGCCGCGGCGCTGGCCTGCGGGCCAAGAAGAATCAAGGCCGCGGTACCCGCCCTGCTGCGGCTCGCCGATCCTGAGCTTGAGCCCTTCACCCGCCATGCCATTGTCACGGGACTCGCGGGCTGCGCCGATCCGGCGGAACTCTCGGCCCTCGCCACCGATCCTGACGTCAGCCGCAGGGCGGTTGCGGTCCTTGCTCTCGCCAGACTCCGTCATGCCGACACGGCCCGGTTCCTGAACGACTCCAATCCGCGCATCGCAGAAGCCGCCGCCATTGCCATTCATGATGGCGAGGGCATTCCGGAAGCCCTGGCGTCCCTCGCTGATTTTCTCGGCAAAGCACCGGCGGCCGCTCCGGAGTCGGTTCTCCGCCGTGCGCTCGCCGCGCAGCTCCGCAGCGGGACCGCCGCCGCCGCCACGACTGTCGTTGCCTTCACCCTCCGTCCGGATCACGCTATTCCGCTCCGCCGCCTTGCTCTCGGTCTGCTGCGCGACTGGACCTTGCCATCCCGTACCGACTCCGCCGATGGCATGGTGCGGCAGCTTCCCGAACGGAAGGCCGATGCCGCCTGGATGTCTCTGCAGGCCGAGGGCATCGTTCCCGAGCTTCTGGCACTGGAACAACCCGTCTTGCAGGCCGCTGCCCTCGAAGTGGCCCTTGCTCACAAACTCCCTTTCCCCGCGGAACGCCTTACCGCCGCAATCACCGACACCGCGCTCGCAGCCGCGACCCGGCAGGCGTCCCTCCGTCTGCTGGCAGGAAGCCATGGCTCATCACCCGACGCTCTCAAAGCGATCACTGCTGCCATCAGCGACAAGAACAACGATGTTGCCGTCGCTGCGCTGGAATCCTTCCGCCAGATCAACCCCGCATCCACTCCCGCCGAATGCGATCGCATCCTGCGGGAACGCTCACCAGTCCGCCTCCAGCAGGCCGCCTGCCGCATCCTCGGTGAACTGAAGACACCGGAAGCGGCCCGCGTCCTCGCGGACCGCATGAGCCAGCCATCCCTGCCCGCAGCCCTCCTGCTCGATTTCGCTGACGCTGCCGAAGCCTACCCGGAACTGGCACCGGCTCTCCAGAAGCTGACCGCAGCACCCGATGATGCGCCCATCGCCGTCGCATGGCGCGATTGCCTCGAAGGTGGCGACCCCGTCGCAGGACGCCGGATTTGCCTGACCGATGTCTCTGCTGGCTGTGTGGCCTGCCACCGCTTCGATGCCAATCCCGGCAGCGGCATCGGTCCCGCCCTCCACGAGATCGGATCAATGCGCGACCGCGCTTCCCTTCTTGAATCCCTCATCAATCCAAGTGCTGCCATTGCCGATGGCTTTGGAATCGTCACCGCCACCCTCAAAGACGGATCGGTCGTTGCCGGAACGCTCGCCGCTTCCTCGGAATCTACTGTCACCATCGGACTCCCGGAAGGTGCATCACGGCGCATCAACCGCTCGGACATTGAGTCTATGTCCCCACCCATCTCCGGCATGCCGCCCATGGAGGCCATCCTCAGGCGCCGGGAACTGCGCGACGTCGTCGCCTACCTCAGTTCCCTCCAGTCGGCCCCGAAACGGAAACGCTGAGCGCCACAAGCACCAGTCAGCCCACACGCCAGTCAGATTTCCCGACCAGATTCCCTGGGCCGTGGAGATGATTCCAGAGCTGCATCGTTCTCCATTAAGCGATGCTGAATTCCCGTGCACCTTGGTCCCAACCAGGGAATTCCCTTAGGCTCAATAGGGTGGTCCGTACCTTGCGCCACCGCCGCACTGCACTACAGTTTTCCTATCATCCGTCAGGAACCCTGTGTCCCTGACATCCCCGTTTGTTCTGCCATGCCCATCATCCCTGGTCTGCGCACCGGTTTCCGGTTCGCCCTCTCCTGTTGCCTTCCTGTCATGCTGCGGGCCGCTCCGGTCGCAGTCAACGACAGCTACACACTCAACGAAGATGCGGTGCTCAGTACCGCCTCGGCCTCGCTGGTCGCCGCTGACTTCGAACCCGCTGCCAACGTGGCCAGCGGAGACTGGCTCTACCTCGACCGCATCCGGAACAATCAGAATGGTCAGACCTCGGATACGTACCCGACCGATGGCACCGGACGGGACTGGAGAGCCGTGGGATTCGATGCCGCGACCTCCACCGTATCGCCGTGGGGCACTTCACCCATGCCCATTCAGGCCGGAGGTATCGGTGCTTTCCCCAACGCTCCCAATTTGCTCCAGGGCCTCAATACGAGCGGAGGTCCCTACAATGTCACCACTTACCTCTTCCGGAAAACGTTCACGCTGAATGCCGCCCAGGCTGCGGTGACATCATGGCAACTCCGCCACGTGGTGGACGATGGCATGATCGTCTACCTCAACGGGCAGCAGATTCATCAGGTCCGCATGGCACCCGACCAGATCTTTCCGACGGGTCCCGTGACCACCAACACGTCGGTGATCAACAGCATTGCCGACGAGACAGTCTACACCAGCGACACCATCACGATTCCGGCCGGGTTGCTCGTGGTCGGCAGCAATGTCCTCGCCATTGAACTCCACCAGGCCGGCGGGAGCAACTTCACCAGCTCGGACGTCGGCATCGATGTGCAGTTCAGTCCGTCCGGCGACGCCACCCAGGGATTCAGCTATGCGGATGACACCTTCGGAACCAACCGGCCGAACAACGCCTCCGGCGCTTACGCGGCAACAGGCGGCAACCCTGGTGGCATGCTCACCGTGGAAACGGGGAGGGTGAACAATGCTTCCGGATTCTCCGGCGGCTGGAGAAGGTCCTTTGAACTCGGAGCGCCCGCCACCGTCCGGATCGCCTTCGATTGGCGCATTGGCACCCGCGGCGGCCTTGAGCCGGACGAATTCTCTGCCTTCGCCATGAGCCTCAATGGCACGCGCTACGGTGACATCAATGTGACCCAGGGCCGATTCCTCGGTCAGCTCTTCGGAACCGGAAACGGAGATGGCGACCTCAACACCCCGTGGGCCCGGCAGACCTACGAGGTCAATCTCCCGGCCGGATCGCATACGCTCATTCTCGGCGGCTACACCAACAAGACCACCGTCAACTCGGAATGGGGCGTTGCCTCTGTCGATAATGTCAGCATCACTACCCTCGCCACCGGCACCGGAATCCTCGCCAATGACACCGGAAATCCGGTGCGCGCGGAACTGGTGAGCGGACCGTCCCTCGGTTCACTGGTCCTCGATCCCAGCGGAAACTTTTCCTATAGTCCACCCGCCAACTATTTCGGAACCCAATCATTCACCTACCGCGCCTACGACGCTTCCGACCCGATACCGTCCAATACGGCGACGGTCCAACTGATCGTCAGTCCCGTCAATGACCCGCCCGTCGCTGTCCCGGACAACTATACCACGAACCAGCAGCAGGTACTGAACGTGACTGCCGCCGACGGTGTGCTCCGAAACGACACCGATATCGACAACGACCGATCGGAACTGGTCGCCCAGCTGGTCACCAATGTGACGGCGCAGCAGGGCACGCTCGTCCTCCGTCCGGATGGATCGTTCACCTTCACCCCGGCTCCGGCCTTCGCCGGCCAGGCCAGCTTCATTTACCGGGTCAGCGACGGTGCCGCCACCTCGCAGGATGTCACCGTCCGCATCGATGTTCTCGGGCTGGGGTCGCCGCCCACCGCGGTGAATGACGTCTACAGCACACCCCGCAATGCCCCTCTCATCGTCACCGCCCTGACAGCCGGGACCGTGACCGATGACGTGGTTCCCTATGGATCAGGAACGGTCGCCAGCATCTGGAAGTACCTCGATAATGGATCGGATCAGGGCACCGGATGGCGCGCTCCGGAATTCGACGACGCCACATGGAAATCCGGTGGTGCGGAACTCGGCTACGGCAACGGCGATGAGGTCACCGTTGTCGAGGACAATCCGACTCCGGGCTATCAGACCGGTGAGAGCAACCGGTTCGCGACGACTTATTTCCGCAGGAAGTTCACCATCAGTGAACTGTACAACGTGACCGCTGCGGAGGTGTCCCTTGTCTACGACGACGGTGGCATTGTCTTCCTGAACGGGAGCGAACTGGGCCGCACGCCCACGATGCCCTCTGCCGCCGACAACCCAAACCCGGCATTCGATTTCTACTGCTCGAATTCGTCGAATAATGCGACCGCGAATTTCACCGTGCCGCTCGCTTCTCTGCGCGCCGGAGAAAACACCTTCGCGACGGAAATTCACCAGAACCTGCCGACCAGCTCCGACATCAGCTTCAACCTGCGACTCCGGCTCACCCGGGCAGTGGCCGCCGGCCTTCTGGCCAACGACAGCGACGCGGACGCCGGAACAGTGCTCCGTATTCTCTCGCACACCAATCCTTCCAACGGCACCATCAGCATCAATCCGGACGGCACCTTCACCTATACGCCCAATAGCGGATTTCTCGGCACGGACACGTTCACCTACATCGCTCAGGACGACAAAGGGCTGAATTCCGGCTCTGCCACTGTTGCCATCAATGTGTTGCCCGGTCCGAATGTCCGGCCACGCGCCGTGGCCGATGCCTACGCCGCCACGGAAGATACCGTTCTCGATATTCCCGCCGCCACCGGGGTGCTGGCGAACGATTCCGATGCCGATGGCGATCCCTTGACCGCCGTTCTCGTGACCGGGCCAACCAGCGGAAATCTGACACTCCGTCCGGATGGCTCCTTCCGCTACGTTCCCAATTCCGACTTCGCAGGTGCCGATGTCTTCACGTATTCCGCCCGCGACGACGGGGGGCTTTCGACGGCTGTGACCGTTACCATCACCGTCAACAATGTGAATGATCCACCAGTGGCGCTGCCGGACGCCTATGCGGGCGATCCAGGAACCCGTCTGGATGTTTCCGCACCCGGAGTCCTCGCGAATGACACTGACGCGGATGCGGGAACAGTTCTCACCGCCGTGCTGGTCACTCCTCCCAGCTCGGGGACACTGACCCTCAATACGGACGGTTCATTTTCATTCACACCATCGGGCGGGTTCACCGGAAACATCAGCTTCCAGTACCGTGCCAGCGATGGCCTTGCGCAGTCGGAAACAGTGACCGTCACGTTGCGATTCAATGGCCGGCCGGTTCCGAATCCGGACAGCTACGAGGGAACCGAAGACACGCCACTGTCGATCAGTGCTCCCGGTGTGCTCGCCAATGACACGGACCCGGATAACGACCCGCTCACGGCTTCGCTGGTTAGTCCGCCCAGCAAAGGATCACTCGCCCTCCAGGCAAATGGTGCCTTCGTCTACACCCCAAAGGCCGACAGCAATGGCACGGATTCCTTCACCTACCGTGCCAACGATGGCCTCCGGGATTCCGCATCCACCACTACCGTCACGCTGACCATAGCTCCAGTTAACGATGCCCCGGTTGCCTCGAACGACAGCTTCGGCACGGGACTCGATACCTTCCTCGCCGTTTCGTCTGCTGAGGGCGTCCTCCGCAATGACTCCGATGTCGATGGCCAGACGCTTACCGCCATCCTTGTGGATACCACTGCCAACGGAACTCTGACGCTCGCGTCTGACGGCAGCTTCACTTATCAGCCCAATCCCGGGTTTTCCGGCATCGACCGTTTCACCTACCGTGCCAGCGACGGAGAACTCACGTCCGGGATTGCCACGGCAACGATCTCGGTCGGCGTCGATCTCACGAGGATCGTCATCAATGAAATCATGTACAGCCCGGCCACGCTGAACCCGGCCGAGGAATTCCTTGAAATCTTCAATGGCAATCCCGGTGGACTCGACGTTTCCGGCTGGAGAATCGATGCCGGTGTCAGCTTCACCATTCCGGACGGCACCATCATTCCGGGCTCTGGATTCCTCGTGCTGGCTGCCAATCCCAACGCCTTCTCGGCAGCCTACGGTAGTGTCCCCCTGCTCCGGGGAGGATGGACGGGTGAACTCAGCAATGGCGGCGAGCGGGTGCGCCTCGTCACGGCGTCGGGTGCCAACGTCAGCGAAGTTACCTACGCTGACGAGGGCGACTGGGCGGAACGCCGCGAGGAAACCCTCAGCAGCGAAACCGGCTGGAACTGGTTCGCCCGTCACGATGGCGGCGGCGCATCCCTTGAACTCATCAACCCAGCTGTCTCCAACAGAGTCGGAGCCAACTGGGCTCCGTCCCTTTCGAATCCGACCCCGGGTCAACCCAACAGCGTGCGCTCCGCGGCCACGGCCCCGCTCATCGATCAGGTCGTGCACAGCCCGGCCATTCCGTCGTCCACTCAGCCAGTCACGGTGACTGCCCGCGTCCGGGACGACGCCATCGACCCGCTCCAGGTTTCCCTGTTCTGGCGTGTCTCCACGGCGACGCCGGGTGCCTTTGCGCAGCTTGTGATGTCTGACGACGGTACTTCCGGGGACGGCAAGCCCGGCGATGGTATTCACGGTGCCGTCATTCCTCCCCAGGCGCTCGGCAGTTCCATCGAATTCTATGTGGCAGCGAGCGATGCCGCCGGGCTCAGCCGCACATGGCCGGCTCCCGGGCGCAATCTCGGAGGCACTCTGGTGCAGGCTGCCAACGCCTTCTACCGTGTCGATGAGGAGAGCTGGAACAGCAACTACCCCATCTACCGCCTCGCCGGAGCCACTGCGGATACCGAGCTCTTCCTTTCCGGTGACTGGAACCGGAACAGCGACTCTCAGATCAATGTCACCCTGATCACGAAACAGGGCAACGACATCGAGATCCGTTACCGCTGCGGCCTCCGGGTGCGCGGAGCCGGGTCGCGGGGCAACTCGGTCAACAACTGGAGGCTCAATATCCCCAAGGATGACGACTGGAATGGTGACACGGAAATGAATCTCAATGTCTGGCACCCGCACCTTGGTCACCTCGCCAGCACCCTCATGGATGCCGCCGGTCTCATTCACGAGCGCTCATGGCCAGTCCAGGTCCGGCTCAATGGGACCAACCGCGCGACCAGCAATCAGCAGCACAGCTTCGGCTATTTCATTCACCTGCAGCCCGCTGGTGGCGAATACCTCAACTACCGCCGCCCGCTTGATGACGAGGGCAATCTCTACAAGAAGGTCCGCCCGCATCAGAACTTCACGGTCCGCGAAAGCTCGCCCGGAGTACCCAACCCCAACGGCTACCTCAACGACGGCTGGATCAAGAATTCCAATGAAGGGCTCAATGACTGGAGCGATCTGAACACGCTCATGAGGACATTCGCCGGAGCCACCGCTCCCACCATTCCTCAGATGGAGACGGTCATGAATCTTGACTACTGGTTCCGCTGGCTGGCCTTCCAGGCGATCGTCAATCACAACGAGACCAACCTCTCGAACGGCAGCAATGACGACTACGGACTCTACCGCGGCATCGTCGATCCTCGCTTCATTCCTCTCGCCCACGACTTTGATACGGTCTGGGGACTTGGCGGCAATACCAGTTCACTCGATCCGACCAATCCCACGGCCACGGTTTATCAAGTGACGGGGAATTTCGCGACGAGCGGAGAACGTCTGCCGGCGCTCGCTCCATTGTTCACGATTCCGGAAGCGAACCAGCGCTACAAGGCGCAGCTGGTGGAACTGCTGAACACGATCTTCGTGCCGGCACGGTTCAATGCTGCCGTCGACAATGCGCTGGGGAACTGGGGTGGTCCCGCTGGAGGAGTGAGCACGGCTGCCCGTGATGCCATCCGCACCTTCAATCAGGCCCGCCGCGAGCATATCCTCCGGACGGTGCTCGGCTACAGCGCGACGGACAGTCCACCGGCTCCGTTCACCGTGACCACGAGCCTGCCCGCGCAGAATGGTTTCCCGAGAGCCACCGCCGCGAACAACAGCGGGCTCTCCGGCACGGTTGATTCCAGCCGAGTCCGCAAGGTCCGCATCAACAATGTGGATATTCTCCCGGACAACTACAACGACACCGGTGGCGGCAGTGCCTCGGGCGACGGCGAGGGTGGAAATGGTCTCGCCCCATGGTCGGCGGGAACCGCCTTCACCCTCCGCCCCGGCATCAACCGGCTCACGATCCGCGCCCTCGGTGCCGGCGACGCCGTCCTTGACACGCAGTCGCTCGAAATCTGGTTCGATGATGGCAGCGTGGTCCAGAAAAGCGGAACTCTCGCCGCCAGCGAAACGTGGACGTCCAGTGGCGGACCATGGGTGGTCAGCGGCAACCTCCTCGTTCCCAGCGGCGTCACGCTCACCATTGGTGCCGGAGCGAGTGTCTTTCTTGAACCAGGGGCCAGCATCGAAGTTACTGGGACGGGCAGGCTTGTGGCTCAGGGCACGGAAGCCAACCGGATCCGCTTCTCCTCGGCTCCCGGTGCCAGTGGTCCATGGGGTGGTCTTGTCTTCCGCAATGCCTCGCTCGAAAGCCGGGTGACCTTTGCGGACATCGAGAATGCCGCGGGGACGACGCAGAACGGCGTCACGGCAAAGTGCCATGTCATCAGTGCCAGCGTGATTCTCGACAGCATGGCATGGGGCAATGCCCCCGCCATCACCTACCTGCACGCGGAGAGCAGTTCGTTCCTTGTCTCGAATTCAACGTTCCCGAGCTACCCGGGGACCTTCAACACGACGACCGCCCCGCCGCTCATCATCGGCCGCAACGGACTGCCCGCGTCGGGCTACGCCATCTTCCGCCGCAACTATTTCGGTCATTCGTGGGGCACCGGAGACACGATCTCCTTCACTGGTGGCAACCGCCCGTCCGCGATCCTCCAGGTCATCGGCAACACGTTCGACGGATCCACGGATGAGTGTCTGGAACTGAACGCCACGGATGCATGGATCGAGAACAATGTCTTCTTTGGAGTCCATCAGGACACCCGCCGCAGCGACGCTGCCGACACCGCCAATGCCATCGGTGGAGGCGAGGACGGCACCGAGGTCTCGGAGTGGACGATCGTCAACAATCTGTTCTACGACATCGACCATGCGGTGCTCGCCCGGAACCGGAACCGCTTTGCCTTCGTGAACAACACGGTGTTCCGCGTCAGCAAGGCCTATGGCTCCGGTACGGGCATCGCCGCTTTCAGTTTCTCCGATTCCGGTGCGCCGCTGTCCCCGCTCGCAGCAGGGCAGGGAGCCTACATTGCCGACAACATCATCGACGACTGCCCGGCACTCATCACCAGCTACAATTCCGCCAGCCTGACGGTCCGCATGGATGGCAATCTTCTCCCGGCGGGCCTTGCATGGACCGGACCGGGTACCGGCAATTTCTCCGCATCCTCAAGACTTGGGACGACCAGCCTTGTGCCTCCGGCAAGCCTCACCGCCGGGACTCCCGAGCAGGGCCGGGCGGCGGCAGCAGCCGTGCAGACAGCCTTCGTGCCCGGTCCGCTCTCGCCCGCACGCTGCACGGGGCAGTTCGGCGGTAACCGCGGTGGGCTGCAGAAGGACGGCATCGCCATCGGCGGGGAACCTCCCGTGCCGGTAACCGGTGCTTCCGTCACGCTTGCGGTGGGTCCGGGTGGATCTTTCATCGCGGGCACGGCTCCTGCGTTCAACTGGGGCTACGTCAGCTACCGCTTTTCTCTCGATGGTGGTCCGCTGTCCGCGGAAACGCCCATCAGCACGCCGCTCACGCTCACAGGGCTCGCCGAAGGACCGCATCAGGTGACGGTGCTCGGCCGCACCGATGCCGGCGTCTGGCAAACGGTGCCCACCGCGTCGCGTTCCTTCACCGTGCGTGCGTCGGCCTGGCCGGTCGTCATCAACGAAATCCTTGCGGAGAATGTCAACGCATGGCCGCAGGGCCTGCTGCGCCCTGACGCCATCGAGTTCCGCAATCTGAGCAGCAGCCCGGTCAGCATGGAAGGCTGGTCACTTTCGGAACAGCCCCTCGCCTCTGGCAGCGGACCGCGCTACATCTTCCCGGCCGGCACCATCATTCCGGCCTCTGGCTACCTTGTGGTCCGGTTGGATCAGGCGGGCTTCGGGCTCGACCGTGATGGCGACGCTGTCTATCTGCATGCGGGAACGACGGCGGCGGCCCCGCTCATCGATGGCATCGCCTTCGGTTTCCAGGTGGCGGACAAGTCGATCGGCCGCCTCTGCACGGATCTTTCGTGGGCGCTCACCGAGCCGTCCCTCGGCACCGCGAACCAACCGGCGGAACTGGCACCGCCTGGCGGGGTGCGCATCAACGAGTGGTCGGCAGCCAACGACTTCATCCTCGAAGACGATTTCGTGGAACTGCACAACCCGGCCAATCTGCCGGTCTCCCTCGCAGGGCTGGCGCTGACGGACGATCCGATCAATTATCCGGGCCGCTCGCCCTTTGCTCCGCTCAGCTTCATCGGCCCGCAGGGCTTCATCCGCTGCATTGCGGACGGACGCACGGACGCCGGATCGAATCACCTTGCTTTCGGACTGAACCGTCTGCGTGAACCTCTGGCGCTGCTCGATTCCGCTGGCCGCGTCATCGATCAGATCATGCTGGAGCCACAGACGGAAGATGTGTCGCAGGGACGCCTGCCCGACGGTGGATCGGCGCTTTCGTTCTTTGTGCTGCCCACTCCGGGATACTCGAACAGCACGGACCTGTCGGCGCTCAATCCGCTGCTCGAGAGTCTCCGGATCACGGAAGTGATGTACAATCCGCCGGGAGCTGGAACGCCGGAATTCGTGGAACTGCACAATATCAGCAGCACCGCGACACTGGATCTTGCCCGGGTGCGCTTTGTGAATGGCATCTCGTTCCAGTTTGCTCCGGGAACGACGCTTGCCCCGGGGACATTCACGGTGATCTCGAACGTGTCGCAGACGGCCTTCCTCGCCCGTTATCCCGGCACTCCGTTCGCGGGAACCTACAGTGGCAGCCTCAGCAATGCCGGGGAACGCCTGCGCATGGAGATCGACGGGGCCCAGCTCGGCATCCTCGATTTCGATTACCTCGACAACTGGTATCCCTCGACTGACGGCGGCGGTGCTTCCCTCGAAATCGTCTCGCCTGCTGGTCCCCGCAATTCATGGGGGCTGAAGAATTCGTGGCGCGCCACCGTGCCGAATCCCGGTCTCAATGGCATCTTCGGTGTCTTCGCGGGCGAAGATACCTCGGTCGCAATTCCCGCCCCGCTCGAACTGGAAGGCATCGTCAGTTTCGGATCGCAGAATCCGACGGCGGTCACTTTCAGTTGGACGCGCGTGAGTGGACCCGGCGCGGTGACCTTCAGCAGGCCGACGGAATTGGCTACCACCGCCGCATTCACCACCCCGGGGGCCTATGTGCTCCGGCTTTCCGCCACTGGAACAGCGACGGTTTCGGATGATCTCACGGTTGTCGTGGAGGACAGCTACGATGCATGGGCCGTCCGCTTCCTCGGCAGCGCCGATCCGAATATCACGGGTGCGGACCGAGACCCGGACCGCGACGGCATTCCCAATCTCATCGAGTTCGCGCTCGGCATGAATCCGGCCGTCAGCTCGCAGCAGGGTCTCCCGCAGCCGTCGGTCGAGGGCGGCGTTCTCTCCATCACCTACCCACGCTATCCCGGAGCCGGACTGAGCTATATCGCGGAGGTCTCGGACGATCTGGTCACGTGGAACTCAGGCTCGGTCGTGGAATCGCGCATCGGCACAGAAGGAGCCACGGAAATCTGGAAGGCGTCGGATACCCGCCCGATGGGTGGTCATGGACGTCGTTACCTGCGTGTCCGGGTCTTGCTGCAGCGCTGAGGTCCGCTCCATTCCGGAACGGCAGGCGCTCCGCTGCGGGCCGTCTGCCGTTTCGCTTTTGCGGGGATTGCCAAGGCGGCGCGCAGACTCCAGGGTCGCCCTGTCATGCTGCGATTCCTCTGCTTCCTTTCTCTTGCCCTGCCGATCCCGAGCGCGACCGCGAAGGAGTTGGACGGCACTTACCTTCCGACTCAGAATCCCTGCCCGACGGTCGGGGAAGCGATTGCGAAGATGAAGGTGCCGGACGGCTACGAGGTCCGCAACTTTGCCGCAGAACCATTAGTGGTGAATCCCGTGGCCATGACGTGGGACCACCGCGGCCGCCTCTGGGTGGTGGAACTTTTTGAATATCCGAGCGGTGCGAAGACACCGAACGAATACAGCAAGACCGCCACCGATGAAAACTTCCGGCCGGTCGTGAAGACGGATGCCAACTCTCCCCGGGACAAGGTGGTCATCCTCGAGGACACGGATAACGACGGCAAAGCGGACAAGCGCACGGTCTTCGCCGAAGGGCTCAATCTGGCCACGGCCGTGCTCTGCGGCCACGGCGGCGTCTTCGTGGGACAGGCACCGAACCTGTTCTTCTTCCGCGACACGGACGGCGACGACAAGGCGGACGAATACAAGACGGTTCTCACCGGCTTCGGCCTCGAGGACCGCCACGAATTGCTCAACAGCTTCTGCTGGGGCCCGGATGGCTACATGTACTTCACCCACGGCGTCTTCACCCACAGCAAGGTCCGCCGGCCCGGTGAACCGGACGACAAGGGCAACACGCTCAATGCGGGCGTCTATCGCGTGAAGTTCGCGGTAAATGACGACGCGCCATCGGTCGCCTCACACGAAGTCTATGCCGATGGCACGAGCAATCCGTGGGGTGTGGATTTCGATGCCCGCGGCAATGCCTTCGTCGAGGCCTGCGTCATCGATCACCTCTTCCACATGGCCCCCGGCGGCATCTACACGCGTCAGGGCGGTGCGCCGGAGAATCCCTACGCCTACGAACTCCTCCCCAGCATCGTCCCGAAGGACCACCCGCGTCACTTCCGCGCCGCCTACGCCGGCATTCAGATCTATCAGGGCGGCATCTATCCCGCCGACACCGACGGCCACGCCTTCTTCGGCAACATCCACGACAACGCCATCCATGAGGAAGCCCTCGAACCCGTGGGAGCCACCTTCAAAGCCAAACCCGTCCGCGACTTCCTCCGCGCCAACGACGGCTGGTTCCGCCCCGTCAGCATCCAGACCGGACCCGACGGCTTCCTCTGGGTCATGGACTGGTGCGACAAATACCCCTGCTACCAGAACGCCCAGGCCAACCCCGGCGGCGTGGACCGCGAAAAGGGCCGCATCTGGCGCGTGTGCTACACCGGCAGCGAAGAGGGGAAGAAACTGGCGGGGATGTCGCGCGCTCCTGCCTGGCAGCAACCGGGCCGCCGTCGCATGACCGCCGGGGAAGCAGCAAAAGCCGCCGCGTCCGATGACAGGGGATCACGCAGAGCCGCTGCCCTGTGGGCGGCAGACGAGCGTTCGGATACTGATCTTCCCGGATGGCTGGTTGCTCTGGCCGACGACCCGGAACCTGCGGTGCGTCACGCCGTGGCGGTCGCGGCCCGACGCCTGGGCCATGGTGGTGGGTTGACGGTGCATAAACCGGAACCGGCCGGCGCGGGCATTGCCCCGCTGCTGAAGCCACTGATCGAGAAATCAGCCGATGCAGACCGGACCCTGGCTTTTGCAGTCTGGATGGCCTTTGAGTCGGAGGTTGCCGCCATGCCAGAGCATTACCTGTCGCTGCTCGCCGACCTCGCCCCCAAAACCAAACCGCTCAGCCTGGGCCTCACCTACAAGTCCGCCCGCCGCATCACCGACACACGCAGCGCGGAGAACATGGACCTGCTGCTCAGCTTTCTCGACAAAATCAAAGCCGACGATGTGCTCACGGCGCACGCTTTGGACGGTATGTTGAAAGCCCAGGAAGCCGGCGCGCTCAAACCTGCCAAAACCGATCCCGCCCCGCTCTTTGCCCACTGGCGCGCGAGCAAGGCGGAGGACGTGCGCAACCTCGCCGGACGTCTCGCCACGCTGTGGGGCGACCCGAATGCCGTGGCCGCGCTCATGGTCACGGTGCTTGACGAGAAAGCCGACGTGGAGCAGCGCATCGAAGCCATCCGCACCGTGCGCCGCCTGAAGAGCGATGCCGCGCGCGCCGGAATGCTGAAACTGCTGGAACAGAAATCTCCGGACAACCTCACCGTGGAAGTCCTCCGCGCCGCCGGCGAACTCGGCGGCATGGACCTGGCCAATGCCATCCTCAAGGCCTGGCAGGGCTATTCCCCGCCGCTGCGCTCGGCCGCGGCCGAAGTCCTCGCCACCCGCGGCGACTGGGCCGCGCGCCTCCTTGATGCCCTCGAAGGGAAATGGGTCGCCAGCGGCAAGGTCAACGCCTCCGACATTCCCGTGAGTGTCCGCCGCAGCCTCGCCCAAAATGAGGACCTCAAGGCCCGCGCGCAGCAGTTGCTCGGCGCATGGAATGAATCCAGCGACGACCTCAAGGCGCTCATCGCCCGGAAGAAGAAGGCCGCGCTCACCGGCGAGCCGAACCTGGAGAACGGCAAGGTGCTCTTCACCGCGACCTGCGCGACCTGCCACAAGTTCCACGGCGGCGGCCAGGAAGTCGGACCGGAACTCATCGGCTCGGGCCGCAGCAATCTCGACGCCCTCCTCGCCAACGTCATCGACCCCAATCAGATCATCGGGAACGGCTACGAGAACTTCATCGTCACCACCAAAGACGGGCGCACCGTCGCCGGCCGGGTCATCGAAGATACCCCCACCCAGATGACCCTGCTGGGCATCGGTGGCGTGATGACCGTGGTCCCGCGCGCCGACCTCCAGAAAGCCGTCAATACCCACCAGAGCCTCATGCCGATGGGCTTCGGCGAACTGCCGGACGACCAGTTCCGCGATCTCATGTGGTACATCCTCGCCCCACCCGAGGAAGGCCCCCTCACGAAGGAAAAGAAGGAACACCTCATCCTCAGCGTCGAAACCGCCGCCGCCCCAAAACCGGATGCCTCCGATGGATCAGACCTCTGGGACCCGAAACGCCGCGACCGCGAATCGGCCAGCCTCTGGAATCCGGAATGGGAACTCGACGCCCCCGACTTCGAAGGCACCCCCACCAAACTCGTGGAATACCAAGGCCGGAAAAACGTGCTCGTCCTTCACCCCAAAAGCCGTACCGAAGCCAGTGCCCTCGTCCGCACGCTCGAACTCCCCGCCGGAAAGGCGATGAAACTCTCCGTCTGGGTCGCCAGTCACGACCACGGCGACTGGGACCTCCGCGCCACCGCCAACGGCGAACGCCTCGCCGGTTCCGCCAAGGTCGATGCCGCCAATCCCGACAAACGCTGGAAAAAACAGACATGGGACCTCTCTGCCTACCAGGGAAAAAAGATCACCCTCCGCATCGAGAACCGGGCGAGCGACTGGATGAATGAATTCAGCTACTGGAGCGACCTCAGGCTGGAGTGATTCCAGGGTTTCCCCTGGACTGATGTCTGGTTTCGGCGGAAGGAATATCGCGCAGAGTCTGCTGCCGACCTGGCATGGAACCTGCTGTCAAAAATTCCTACCGACGTGCCGTTCCGGGCAGCAACCCCGCGGCAGACGCCGGTGCAACCTCACCTCACATCCCTATGCCTAAATACAAACTGGAATACATCTGGCTCGACGGTTACACCCCGGTCCCGAACCTCCGCGGCAAAACCCAGCTGAAGGACTTTGATTCCTTCCCGACGCTGGAGCAGCTCCCGCTCTGGGGTTTCGACGGAAGTTCCACGCGCCAGGCACCCGGCCGCTCCTCGGACTGCGTGCTCAAACCCGTGGCGGTCTATCCCGACGCGACCCGGACGAACGGAGCGATCGTGATGTGCGAAGTCCTCAATGCGGACGGCACCCCACACGTGTCCAATCACCGCGCCACCATCATCGACGACCCGGACACGTGGTTCGGCTTTGAGCAGGAATACTTCCTCTACCAGGACGGCCGCCCTCTCGGATTCCCCGAAAATGGCTACCCGGCACCCCAGGGCGAATACTACTGCGGCGTGGGCTACAGCAACGTGGGCGACGTGGCCCGCCAGATCGTGGAGGAACACCTCGATCTATGTCTCGCCGCTGGCATCAACCACGAAGGCATCAATGCCGAAGTGGCCAAGGGGCAGTGGGAATTCCAGATCTTCGGCAAAGGATCGAAGAAGTGCGCCGATGACGTCTGGACGGCCCGCTACCTCCTGCTGCGCCTCTGTGAGAAGTACGCCATCGACGTGAATTTCCACTGCAAGCCCCTCGGCAAGGATCTCGACTGGAATGGCTCGGGCATGCACTGCAACTTCTCCACGAAGTTCATGCGCGAAATCGGCGGCAAGGAATACTTCGAGAAGCTCATGGCTGCCTTCGAGAAGTACCGTGATGAACACATCGCCGTCTACGGTCCGGATAATCACCTGCGCCTCACGGGCCTCCACGAAACGCAATCGATCGACAAGTTCAGCTACGGGATTGCCGACCGGGGATCTTCGGTGCGCGTCCCGCACAGCTTCGTGAACAACGGCTACAAGGGATACCTCGAGGACCGCCGTCCGAACTCGCAGGGCGACCCGTACCAGATCTCCTCGCGCGTTCTCAAGACGATCGCCACGGTTCCGGTGCCCTGAGGATCAGCGCATCGTCCGTCAGGGACAAGTTCCCGGAAATCTCAGGCGTCACCCGGAAACGGGTGGCGCTTTTTCCGTTTGTCCGGACGATTGATCCATCACCTCGCCCGCGTTCCCGGTTGCAAAGCAGCCACCCCGCGGGATGAAGCATATCCCAGCTTATTTCCTGCCCGTCTCCCCATTATGTCTGATCTTCACCCTGATGTCGCCCGGCTTGTTGCCACCGGTAAATTCCCCGCCAGCGCCGCCACCCGACTCAGTGAACTCCGCCCCGGGCTCTTCATCGTTCACAAAAGCTGGGGCGTCGGCCAGATTGCTGCATGGGAACTGGACGATGACCGCGTGGTCATCGACTTCGAAGACCGCAAAGGTCACCCCATGAAGCCGGAATTCGCGGTCAAGTCGCTCGACCTCATCCCGGAAACGCATATCCTCGTGAGGCGGTTCACCAATGCCGCAGAATTGGCGAAGCATGCCCTGGAAGATGCTCCGGCCTTCATCCGGGACGTCCTCCAGTCGCACGGCGGCAGCATGCTCCTTGACGCCTTCGAAAGCGTCATCCGCCCCAAGATTGTGCCGGAAGCCCGCTTCAAGACGTGGTGGGAGAATGCCAAGAAGGTCCTCAAGACGCGTCCGGAATTCATTGTTCCCTCAAAGCGCAATCTGCCGCTCGAGCTGCGTGCCGGCGAATTCACGGCGGCTCAGGCACTTGCCGAGGACTTCCGCAAGGCCCGCGAAGTCAAGGCCAAGGCCAAAGCCCTGGAAGCGATCGCCCGCGATCCTTCTGTCTTCGCCGAGAAGTCGGAACTGGAGGCGATCGTCCGGGAAGCCGACGAGGTGGCCGCCCAGAATCTCCGTCTGCACGCCGTCGAGGCTCTCGATCTCATCCTCGCCCGCGACGAATTGCGCGACAAAGTTCCGGCCCTGCATGACGACACGTCTCCGGCCCTGGCCGAGGCCATGAAACAGGACGGTCCGCGCCTCGCTCAGTGTGTCGGCAGCCTAGCCGTCACCAAGCAGCGCCGGGTCTTCGATGCCCTTGTCGATGCCGCGGGCGACGCCGGAGTGGAAAGCCTGCTGCCCCTCATCAATAAACTTCCCGGCCGCAGCATCAACGAACTCTGCGGCGTCCTCCGCGAGAAGGGTTACGTCGGACCCATGAATGCCTTCCTCAAAACAGGCATTGTGCACAGGTCTCTTTCCTCCGAGGCCCTCGCATGGCTCGCCCGGGAACGCACGGGACTGGCCTCCGATGTCTTCGGACCGGAACTGAGCGGTGCCTTCCTCTCCGCCATGGAACGCGACCACATGGACGAGGAAAACCGCCGCTCGAACCGGGTCTACAATGTCCTCATGGACGACCGGGAACTCATTGCGGACCTCATCACCGGCGTGGAACTCCCCCAGGTCCGCGTTTTTGCCCGCCAGATGATGATCACCCCGGCCATTGATGACATGGGCAAGCGATCGCTCCTCGCCCGCTTCATCCGTGTCTATCCGGAAATCGAAGAACTCATCCACGAAGGCAAGGAGGAGGAACAGGAAGAGGCTCTCATCGTTTCATGGAAGAGTCTCGCCGAGAAGAAAAAGTCCTACGACCATCTCGTGACCGTCGAACTTCCCAAGAACCGCGAGGACATCAGCATCGCCCGCAGCTACGGAGACCTCCGCGAGAATTTCGAATACAAGTCGGCCAAGGAGTACGCCCGCGTCCTCGCCCGCCGGAAGTTCGAAATGGAACGCGATCTCCAGCGCGCGCAGGGCACGGATTTCGCCGACGCCGTCATCGACCGTGTTTCCATCGGCACCAACGTGGCACTCGTGGACTGCGCCAGCGGGGCCGGAGAACGTTTCACGATCCTCGGCGCATGGGACACCGACCTCACCCGCCACATCATTTCCTATCTCTCCATCACCGGGGCCGCCCTGCTCGGACGAACGGTGGGCGATGAAGTCGATCTGCCGACCGAAGAAAGCAATATCACCCGCCGCGTCCGCATCACAGCCATCGAGAAGGCGGAAGTGCCTTCATGATGACGCGCGGAGCGCGAGGGTCCGCTCCTGAATTTTCCGCACGAGGTCCTTGATCCGGGCGGGGCCCCGCACGTCCGCGAAGACGACATCTTCCTCGCGCCCCCCGGTGGCAGAAAAGGTAATGGTGCCAATTCCTGTCAGGCCCGCCAGTCCCCGCTGATCCACGCTGAGCGACCGGATGTCTTCGTGCCGGAGTTCCCGGCTGCTGCGGGCTATCAACCCGGTGATCAATTCAACCCGCCGCGTCGTCACGAGATAGCATTGACCGAGGCGATGCAGTGCGCCCCACAGCAGCACCACCAGCGCCGCCATCAGCCCGAAAGCAGACAGTTCCTGCTTTTCCGTGCTCAGCAGCATCCCGCCCGCTCCCAGCACGAAGGCAAACAATCCTGTCCGCCAGTAGGTCAGCATTGAAGGATGTCCCCGATACAGGACGCGGTCCGGCAGCGGGCGCGGCCGGGCAGGGGACTTCTCTTCCGGAAAGGGAACTGGCTTCCATGGCTGCCTTGCGCGCGGTGACATCATTCCCTCTGGTTTCTCCGCCAATTCGCCGGCCTCGTCACCGTCAGTTTCCTGAATGACCTGAAACCATTCGCCAGCCGTGGCGACCCGGTTGTCCGGAACGTGGAGACAAGGCGTCTCAGGGGTGAGTTCCCCGCTGCTCAGAAAATCAAGAAGTTCTCCTTCGCGGTAGGGTCCCTCCCGCTCGCCATCCGGCAGAAGAATGAACCAGTCGGCATCCACGTCAGGGGACGGGTTCGGATTCCTCCGGAACGGGCGGCAGCAGGTCTTCCCGCTGGAGGAAAAGTTTGAGATTGAGCGAGCCGATTTCCTCCGTGTTCATCCGCAGGACAAGGGTCAGAAACGGGGTGAGCCGATCCGTTTCGGCAAGGGCCGTATGGACGAGGCTGGCAATGATGTCGGCGCTGACTGGACCTTCCGGAAAGATGTTGGTCGCCCGGAAAAGTACCCGCCCGCCTTCGTAGTCCAGTTCGAAATTCCCAATGGTCAGTTCCTTGTTGGTCCGCATGAGCATCTCGGCCACCAGACCGCTGCGGCTGTCGGGTACCTGATGCGTCGTCGCTGCGACCACGCTCACCGTGTTGATCTCGGGAAAGGCCTGCACATGAATCCTCGCGTGGCTGTGGTAGATCTCGAAATCGGCTTCGAGTACTTCCCGGCCAGCGACCCGGCGCGACTGCCAGCCCATGCGGTCAAACGTGGAGGCAACCGTCTGGAACAGGGCGGAATCCGCGGAGGTGGAGGTCATGCCGCATGGTAAAGCGGGGCCGCGCCCGGGCAACGACCAAAAAAGCCGCGGGCTTTCCCCCTAGCCGATCGGAGCGAGTGGCCACACCACCACGGGGACATGCCGCGAAAAGAGCACATCCGGATGCATGGGCCCGGGCCGCCAGCCATGCAGCATGCGGTTCGCCCGGATCTCCACGGCCGCCCGCTCCAGCGGCCAGCGGGGATGATGCACTTCCCCGCGGTACACCCGTCCCCGGCGGTCGGCACAGTAGAGACAGTACCGCTCGGTCGCCCAGCAGGCGAAGGAATCGGCCGGTGCCTCGCACGTGCCAACGGGTCGGCTCACCGCATCGAATTCCAGCACGCCTCTCCGATGGCGGTAGGTCACGGACTCTTCTGCACTGCGGCAGTCGAACGAGGCATGAAAATACGGCAGGTGAAAGAAGGTGCGCGCCAGCCCCACGGCCAGCCGCGAGGGCACATCAAGACTGAAGAACCACACCCCCGGCTTCCCGCCCGCCCGCACATAGGTCCGGACATTGATTTCCGGAAAATCACTGAAGCAATGCACCGGCGGGATGCCCCGCGGGGTGACTCCCTTCATCGCAAACGGCACCACGCCGATCCATGCCGAGCCACCGTAGGTGTCAATCTCCAGCGATGGGGGGAGGTGCGGTCTCAGATCGGATTCCCGGATTTCCCAGTGCAGAAAGGTCAGGTCGTTCCATTCCTGCTGCAGGATCCAGTTGCCGGTGGGCAATGCCCACGGGCGATGCCCGGTCTGCTGCAGGGAAATGTGCGGACGGTGACGGAAGGAGGGATGCAATGCCCCCAGAAATGACACCATGGACGGCGATTGCCAGGGGAACCGCGCTGCCGCATCGGCTGGCCTGGTGATTTTTTCGGGAATGACTTGTGTCCTCGGAAACCGCGCGGCATGCTGCCAATCATGAGCGAGATCCCTGTCGTCCGGCTTTTCCGGTCTCTGCTTCCCTCTGGTGTGGCTGCAGCTGCACTCCTGCTGGGAGCCTGCGTTTACGTTCCTCCCGCACCCGTGGCTCCCGTCCCGCCGGTTGCGGTCAGCCCATTCTACGGCCCGGTGCGCTACCCGACTGCGGCGGTGCTGCCTTATGGGGCGACCCCGGTGATGTACCGCGG
>JBIICE010000256.1:0-5353 GCA_044239025.1 Verrucomicrobiales bacterium | reverse complement strand
CAACGATCGTCCCCGCATAGGCCGGATCCACGAGGGTCTGCTCGACCTTGAGGGGAATGGTCAGTTCGAGGTTCGTTCCCACCACGGCGATCTTGGGGGCGCTCAGGGTCGGTTCGTTCGGGACCACCGCAATGTCGTACGGGATGCCCGTAGAGTTGATGTCGAGCGTGGGCGGAAGTTCCACCGCCGCCGCGGCTCCCGTGGCGGTGGTCCGCGCGCGGCCGACAGCCGAAAACAGATTTCCTGGCTGGGTGAAGAGGCCACCTGTTCCGACAGTTACCGGCGGTCCGGGTCGGTCCATGGTGATATTGAGGAAATCGGGATCGGTGGCCCGGGTGGGATCGATTTCCCCGGAGATTGTGGCGAGACCAAAGAGCCACGAGAGACGAAGCGTGATTTTCTCGTCCAGTTGGGCCTCGACGTCCTGGACATGGATTCCCTGGAGGGGAGCCACCGCTGGATTGAGCAGGGCCTTCGCCGTGCCGACGACCCGGCCGTTCTTGTTGTCCGAGGCCGTCCCCAGACCGCTCACGTTGGCGCTGAGGCGCACATTGAGCACCGAACGCGTGCGGTCGATCACAAAATTCCGGGCACCCACCGCCTGGTAGCGGAAGGTGTCGGTTCCACTGAAACCGGGCGAGGGGGTATAGACCATTGAACCATCCGGATTGATGGTCACGGTACCGTTGGCGGGCTGCTGCGTGATGATGGCGGCGAGTGTGGTATCGGCGAAATCAGCGGTGTCATTTCCGAAAATCCCCGGCGCCGGCACCACGAGGGGGACGTCCTCGAGGGCATTGTATTCATCGGGCTGCGCGACGGGCACGGCGCGGCCCGTGCTGCTCAGCAGCAGGGAAAACAGGGCAGTCGCGTGGAAGTGGATCAGCTTCATGAAGAGGAAATACGGGGGTTACCACAGCCAGACGGAATCAGCCCGGCCCGCGGTTTCGGCGAATTCTGCCGGAACCGTGCATTTCCCGCAATTCCTTTTCCGTGACCTTGTTGGCAGCCGGGAAGCGGCCGGCGGAACCAGCGATTTCGGTTCACGGCAGGACCAGCCAGAACACCGCGGCGGCGAGCGCCAGAATGGCCGCGAAGTACAGGAAAAACGGAGCCAGGACCCGCGCGGCAAATCCACCCAGGAGATCCGCCCCGAAATCCCGGAACCAGTCGGCCACGACGACCCCGTCGATGCGATTGGCTCCGCGCGATTCCATGAATCCGAGCACACCGCCCATCACGGCGTCGGCGCGGCGGTTGAGTACGGCCGAGAGGATCGGGCGCAGGGGCGGAAAGGGCATCCGCGACACGAGGGCATCGCGCAGGGCCGGATAATTGCGGCTCACTTCCTCCCGGCTCACGCCGAACGACCCCAGTTGTTCTGGAATCGGAAACCTTCGTGCGGCCCAGCGCAATCCGCGCCGCACGAGGGCTGCGAGCAACCACCAGAGCACCAGCAGAACGAGCGCGCCCCCCAGCAATCCCGTGACCAGCAGAAGCTTCATGATGCCAATGCACGGCCACGCATGGCTGCCGCCTCCGCTGGTTCCCGGGTCTCAATCATACCTGCGTTCCTAGCGAACCTGAGCCGTCCGTGCAACCAAAACCCTGAGGCCTCCGGGCTACTTGCGACGCCGCAGGAAGGCAATCGCCGCCGCCGCGGCCACTGATGACCAGATGGGCTCGGGCACGGACATGGGCTCGGTGGGGAGTTGGGTAGGGAGAGCCTGCCGGGCCGCCGGAGGAACCGTTTGGGCCGCCTCCTTTTCCGACGCCATGCCCCATCCTCCGAGGAGGCACAGGGCTAGAATCAGAGAAAAGGCAGAGCGATTCATGAGGCGTGGTGGGCTGATCGGGGGCAGACGCGGAAGGATCCTAGATCAGCACGCAACTGTCTGTCCATGTCCGATTCATGGATTTTCTGCCACAACGGATTTTCATTAAGAAACATCTAATTTCAGTATCCGTCTGGGCGCGGGCCGCCCCGCGGAACCGTCCTGCCCACCCCGCAGGAAAAGTTCCCCTTTTCCCGGCGGAGTCAGCGCAGGAGGTCCCCGATCGGTCGGTCGAGCAGATTGGCGGTACGCACGAGGTGACGCAGCACGAGGAGACAACCGACGGCGTCGTAGAGGGCATCGTGAAACCACAGCCCGGGACACAGGGAGTCGAGATCCGCGCGCAGGCCGAGATTGTCCACAAGGGCCTCGAGAGAGTAATCCGGGAGGCTGGGCCATGCCCTCCGGGCGAGCACGACCGTATCGATCCATGGGCCGAATCCATGCATGGGGAACGTGCGCAGAAAGCGTTTTTCGGTCCCGGCACTGTGCGCCACGACGACCGCACCGGCGAGTCGGCTGCGGAATGCCGGCCAGAGCGAGTTCATGGCCGGAGCCCCTGAGAGATCGTCCGTGGAGATTCCGTGGACCTGACTGGCCTGCCATGTCACGGGTCGGCCGGGGTGGAGGTACGAGCGGAAAAAACTGGCGGTGTCGACAGTTTCGCCGCGCATCGAGGCCATGCCGCACTGCACCGGCGCATCGGTCAGCCCGGGAGCCGCTCCAGCGCTTTCAAAGTCGATGGCCGTGAACTGGGCATCGCGGACGAGCATGGTGAGTGCACATGCGGTTCTCCCGCGGGCGTGCAAGGGCGGACAGGACGCTTGCGCCCGGCCGAGGAAGGGCAATCATCCCGTGCGCGTCCGCAGACGTTTCTCTGCGCGGCCTGCCCGGCACGGAACCCAAGCCCAACCCGGCATCGCCCACCTGAATTCCGAAACCCCAAAATTCCAACCACCATCCTTTCATCATGGCACACACACTTCCTGCACTTCCCTACGCGCACGACGCGCTCGAACCGCACATCGACAGCCGCACCATGGAAATTCACCATGGCAAGCACCATCAGGCCTACATCACCAACCTGAACAACGCGATCGCCGGCCAGACGGAACTCGAAGCGAAGTCAGCCGAAGCGTTGATCCGCGATCTCGCGGCGGTGCCCGAGGGAATCCGCACGGCAGTGCGCAACAATGCCGGTGGTCACGTCAATCACAGTTTCTTCTGGACCCTGATGGCTGCCGGCAAGGGCGGTGCCCCGACCGGTGAACTGGCAGCGGCCATCGAAGCCACCTTCGGGAGCTTTGACAATTTCAAGGCAGAGTTCGCGAAAGCGGCGACCACGCGGTTTGGTTCGGGCTGGGCCTGGCTCGTGGTGGAAGACGGCAAACTGTCGGTCTGTTCGACGGCGAATCAGGATTCGCCCCTCATGGGCAAGGCGGTCGCAGGATGTTCCGGCACACCGATTCTCGGGCTCGATGTCTGGGAACACGCCTACTACCTGCACTATCAGAACCGCCGTCCGGATTACATCGGAGCGTTCTGGAATGTGGTGAACTGGGACGCCGTGTCCGCGCTTTACGCTCAGGCGAAGGCCTGATTCCGGCGCTTCTGAAACGAATTGCGGGGCTGGAGTGCTGCGGTACTTCAGCCCCGTTGCTTTTTCAGTCGTCGCTCCAGCGCTCGCGGACGCGGACGATGCTGCGGGCTTTGCCCGTGGCTGTATCGATGTCGATGCAGGCACCGCAGACGAGCACCGGCCCGGGAGCGACGCGGTAGCGGGTGGGCAGGCCGGTCCGGAATTTGCCGAGAATGGGATCCGGTGCGCTGCCGATGATGCTGTCCTCCGGGCCGCACATGCCGGCGTCGCACAGGAAGGCCGTGCCACCCGGGAGAATGCGTTCGTCCGCCGTCTGCACATGCGTGTGGGTGCCCACGACGCCTGAAACGCGGCCATCGAGATGCCAACCGATGGCGACCTTCTCGCTGGTTGCCTCCGCATGGAAATCGACGAAGATGACGGGGGTTTCGCTGCGCAGACGTGCCACTTCGGCGTCGAGCGCGAGGAAGGGATTTTCGAGGGGCGGCTGAATGAACGTGCGGCCCTGGGCATTGATGACGGCGACTTTGCCCTTGGCGGTTTCGAGGACGACACTCCCCTGCCCCGGTGTTCCGGCCGGGTAATTGAGCGGGCGCAGCATGCGGGGTTCCCCGGCCATGTAGTCGATGATCTCCGCCTGGTCCCAGATGTGATCGCCGCTCGTGATGACCGCCGCACCGGCGCGCATGAGACCGATTGCCAGTTTCGGGGTGATACCGCGGCCTGCGGCCGAGTTCTCGCCATTCACGACGGCGAAATCGATGTGGCAGGATTCGCGCAGTTTGGGAAGCAGGGCATGGACCGCCTTGCGGCCAGGTTCGCCGAAGACGTCGCCGAGGAAGAGAAGGCGGAGGATTCCAGAATCAGGAGGAGGCAGCTGCACGGGAACGGTTCTGGCCCACGTCCGCTGGCTTGTCCACGGTGTTTCCAGCGTCCGGCTCGGCCAAGGATTCAGGGCATTTTCCGGACGCGGTAGAAGCGGGACCCTGCTGATTTCGGGTGACTGAGCGTGCGTGGGGCTCCCTGATCGATCCACTGGACGCGCGTTCCGGCGGCCCGGACGCGCACGAGCGAATTCGTCCAGCTGCGTCCATCGCGGCTATACTGGACCTGGTAGAGCGAGCCGGTTTCTGCGGGGAATTCGAGCAGGAGTGAGCCACCGGGGAGCGCTTCGATACGGTCGATGGCGAGACCGACACCATCCCCGCCATGATCAAGGGGCAGCGCCGGTACCGTTGCCAACTGCGGAGCCGAGACCGGCCGACGGTCGGCACTGTAGTATTCCAGCACGAGGGAAACCGATGCGCCCGGGGCCACCGGCCGATAATACCCGGCGCAGGGCTGCGTCCCGAGGCAATCGCTCGCGTTGTACAGTTCCACACCAGCCGGCAGTCCACGCACGTGGATCTCGAAGCCACCGAGCGGTCGCTGCGCGTCATTGCGGACCGTGACCTGCTGTTCCCAGAGGCCCGTCTGACGGTTCAGCGTGAGCGCAGACTGCTGCGTGATGGTGGGAGGCGGGAGGTCGGGCAGCGCCACTGTGAATGTGCTGCGGGACGATGTGCCGTCGCGGTCGCTTACCTCGACAGTCAGCTGGGAAATTCCGCTCACATAAGGAGCGTAGCGGATCGTGAGACGACCGGCTGCATCGAAGGAAAGTTCGCGGAAAATGGCGGGATTCGTGTTCCCCACGACGCGCCACGTGAGCACTTCTCCGGCATCCGGATCGAAAACGAACGGGGCGAAATCGATGACCGCATCGGCGGCCGCGGCTCCCGCAGAGACATCAGGCGGGACCGTGCTGAAGACCGGCGTGTCATTCACCGGATTGACCGTGAGGACAAACGGGGCGTCGACGAACAAGCCCTCCGGATCGGCGCAGCGCACCGTCACCGTGAGGACACCGTTGGCATTCCGC
>JBIICE010000255.1:0-5386 GCA_044239025.1 Verrucomicrobiales bacterium | reverse complement strand
GATGGCTCCGGCGATGAAGATGGCGAGGTCGATTGAGAAGGCGACGGCACGCACCATGGGGCCCGCCGGGCGCAATTCCACATCAACACCTTCCGCGAGCGCGATGCGGTGAATGGTATCGAGGGGCGGGGAAGCAGCGGGGCTCATGGGAATGTTCAGCGGCCAGCGGACTTCGGGAGGTCGGTTGGGCGGAGGCGGTAACGGAAGCCGGCTTCACTGCCGCCCGGCCAGATGATGCGGTAGGCGGTGGAGCGGACGCTGCAGCGCTTTTCAAAAAGATCGGCGACTGCTTTTTCGTAATCGGCATTGGCGCGCATTTCGCGGCTGGCGGGACCCGGTTTGCCCTCCCCGCGGAGCCATTCCGCGGAGGGGGTGGAATTCAGGGAATCCCAGCGCGTGCCCGAGCCGAAGAGTTGCTGAACGCCCGAGGTGGCAGCGGCGGCGAAGTAGGCCGGGCCCTCGCGGTTGCGCACGTGAAAGCCAAGCGTGTCTCCCGGGGCCGCCGTCACGGAGAGCCTGATGATCGCGCCGGGAGTGTGCGCCGCACCGACGAGGTATTCGCCTTCGATTTCCTCGCCATTGAGGAAAACCGTGACACCGTCGTCGGCGAGGACATGGAGGTCGAACGTGCGGGTTTCTGCGGGATTCGGGGCAGGCGGAGGAAGCGCCGGAGGATTGGGATTTGCCGTGCGGTTGCCCGTGGTGCTGGCCGTGGTCTCCGGGGCGGCGGGATCCTCTGCAGGCGGCGGCGTCCCGACAGTTCCGTGGTTTTCGCGGTTTTTGTAGCTGAGGTACACCGAGCGGAGTTTCTGGAGCGTTGGAGGAAGGTCGCCTGACGCGGTGGCGGGCATGGTGCCGCTGCGGATGCCGGCGGCTTCGGCGAGCCATGCCGCGTGCTCGGTTCCGGGTGCTTTCGCGATGCCGCGGTCGAGCGCCGCGAGGTACTGCCGATCGAGCGCCGGGAGGTCGGGTAGCGAGGTGGCGGGATCTCCGGCCGGAGCGGGCGGTGCCGATGGCTGACCGGCGAGGGCCGCTTCAAAGATGCTGATGTCCTCCGAGGTGAGTTCCGGTTCCTTTACGGGAGCGGGCGGGATGTCCGCCGGGTCGGCACTGTCCGTGTTCGGTTTGAGGTAGGCAGCAGCTGCGGGGTCGTCCGGGGAAGGTTCCGGAGCGGGCGAGGTCGGCGTTTCCGTCGGGACTTCCGGCGGTGCGGCCGCGAGCGGAGGGCGGGAGGGCTGATTTGAGCCGAGCCATGCCCCGAGGGCAGCAGCCGAGGCGACCGCGGTCATGGTGAGGCCCCACGGGAACGTTTGGCGGGTCCGGCGACGCGTGGGCCGGGCGGTCCGCGGGGCAGGATCGGGCTGGGGATGCGCAGAGGGGTCGATTTCCATGACTTCGTTCCGTGAGCATTCGTCATTCCGTCAGAGCGCGCAAGTTCCATCGGAGGCCGGGAAAATCCGGATCGCTGGTTCAGGAGATTTGACGCCGGGGGCGGGAGCCGCGTATACTCGGCACAGCCATGAAGCGATCCCCCTTTTTCCGCCCGGCCGTTCTGTTAGCGAGTGTCCTTGTGCTGCCGTCGCTGGCGCGGGCGGCACCATTGATTACCGAGTTCATGGCGAGCAATCAGACCGGGCTGACGGACGAGGATGGGGACCGGCCCGATTGGATCGAGCTGCACAATCCGGATCTGGTGGCCGTGGATCTGGGAGGTTACGGCCTGACCGACGACGCGGCGCGGCCGGGTCGCTGGGCGATCCCTGCGGGGACCGTGCTTCCGCCGGGGGGGTATCTGGTGATTTTTGCGAGCAACAAGAACCGGGCCGTGGCGGGGCAGCCGCTGCACACGAATTTCAGCCTTTCGGCTGGTGGCGAGTATCTCGGGCTGACGGCTCCGGGGGGGGGCGCGGCTTTGTCTGAATGGAATCCGTATCCGCCGCAGAACGGGGATATTTCCTACGGTCTGCTGGCTCCCACCGCGGGCTCGCAGAGCGTCTTCTTTGCGGTGCCGACGCCGGGGGCAGCCAATGACGCCGGCAGTGCTCAGGCCGACCGTGTCGTTTTCACGCCGCCGAGCAGTACCTTTGCGAATGGGACGCCGGTGAATGTGGCGCTGAGCATTCCGTCCGCCACCGGCACGATCCGCTACACCGTGAACCGGTCGCGTCCCATTGATGTGAATGGCGTCTCCGGAACTTTTTCGGCGAATGCGGCGACTGATGTCTGCACGTGGGTCGGGCATCCTCTGTTGGCCAACGATCCGGTGAAGGTGAGTGGACCCGCTCCGCTGACGGCGACCGGCAATTATTTTGTGACCCTGCTGGGGCCAGATACTTTCAAGCTGAGCATGGAGCCGGGCGGGCCGCCGATTGATCTGACGGGGAATGGATCGTTTACAGTGCGGCGGGATGCGGTGGTTGCGACGGGTTCGACCACCGATCTTTTCTCGACGACGGTGGCCCATGGATTCTTCAATGGGGATACTGTGCAGATGGTCAGCACGGGGGCGATTCCTGGTGGGGTGCAGGCTGACACGACGTATTTTGTTTCCGTGAGCAGTCCGACCAGTTTCCGGATCTCGACTTCGCCGACGCTGACGCCGATTGTTGACATCACAGCGGCATCGACGGGAGTGATGACCGTGTTCCGGACGCCGTCGCCTGTGTACACTGGTCCGATTCCTGTGGGTGTGAACACGAGGGTGCGGGCGCGGGCCTTTGAGCCGGGGAGGCGGCCAGGACCGCCGGGAAGCGAAATGTATTTTGCGCTCGATGCCAATGCGCGGAATCTGACATCGCCATTGCCGCTGGTGGTGACGCACAGCTGGAACACGGCGATGACTGACAATGTCGTGGTGGAAGGACAGGTCATGGTTTTCGAGCCCAAGGCACCCGACAATCTGGCGCGGCTGACGAATCCGCCCGATCTTTCCTCGCCGTGCAGTCTTGAGCGCCGGGGGTCATCGACGGCGGGTGATCCCAAGTATTCCATGGCGGTGGAGCTGCAGGATGAATTCGGGATCGATCGGAATCTTTCACCCCTGGGGCTGCCGTCGCATTCCGACTGGATCATGCATGCGCCCTACAATTTCGATCGTTCCATGATGCACAACGATCTGATCTACCGTTTGAGCAACGACATCGGGCGGTACGCGCCGCGGACGAAGTTCGTGGAGCATCTGCACAACACGCAGAGCCTGACGAATTCGATTGAAGGAGCCTTCAGCGGAGCGACCGACTACTTTGGGGTGTATAGTTTCATGGAGAAGATCTCGCGGGGGCAGGATCGGGTGGATGTGGAGAATCTGACGCTGGCCGACAATGCTGTCCCTGAGGTGCAGGGTGGGTATATGTTCAAGGTCGACCGGCTGGATGCGGGAGAAGCCGGGATCCGCCCGCTCACGGGCCAGAGTTTTGGAAACATTGGCACGATGGGGCCGGGGGAGAATCTGATGGCGTGGGTGAACCCGCGGGAGATTTCGCCTGATCCGTTCAAGCGGGTGACGGTGGCGCAGAGCAACTGGCTGCGTGGGCATATTGGATCGGCGTGGGCCGCCCTCAGTCCGGTGGCGACCTTCATGGATCCGGTGAATGGCTATGCAAAGTTCTGGGATGTGGGCGCGATGATTGACCATCATATTCTGAACACATCGACGAAGAACGCGGATGCCATGCGGTTGAGTGCGCACTGGCACAAGCCACGGTATGGGAAGATCACGGCGGGACCGATCTGGGATTTTGACCGGGCCCAGGGGTCGACGGACGGACGGGATTTCAACTGGGGAACGTGGCGCGGGGAAGGTGGAGATCTTGGGACTGATTTCTTCCATTATCCATGGTATAACGAAATGTTCCGGGATCCGAATTTCTGGCAGCAGTGGGTTGACCGGTATCATCAGATCCGGCAGGGGGCGTTCAGCACGGCGGCGATTCATGCGAGGATTGATGAATTTGCGAATCAGCTCAATCCGGGGAACGCGGCAGGGACGCCGGCGAAGCGGAACGTGACGCGCTGGTCGGCGATTGCGCCGCGGGCGGCCGGCAGCAACACGACCATTACGAACAACACGTTCAATGGGCAGTACACCGGCGAAGTGGCCTGGCTCAAGTACTGGTGGCAGAAGCGGCTGGAATTCATGGACAACCAGTTCATGCGGCCGCCGGTGGCGAGTCTGGCATCGGGTGTGGTGCCTGTCGGTTCCACGGTTTCACTTAGTTCGCCGAGCACGGTGACGCCTGGGGTGAAGATTTACTACACGACGGACGGCAGTGATCCCCGGCCGAGGTCGACGACGGTGCTTCCGGCGGCGGGGAGTTTCATCACGGCGGACACGTTCCTTGCCGAGGTGAGTCCCGTGCGGGCGATTGTGCCGACTTCGGCGGCGACCGGCGGTGCGTCGAATCAGTGGCGCGGGGCTGACTTGAATGGGAATGGAGACAACGGAGATGACTTTGATGATTCCGGGTGGTTTGCGAATGCGCCTGGCACGGTCAATGGAGTGGGGTATGACGACACGGTCGGGACGGGCGCGGTGAATTTCCAGCCATTCTTCCATGTGCGCTGGAATACGGCGACCTCCTTCGAGGGGAACGTCACACCGCCCGGGGTCAGTCCGGTGTCGGCGGCGAATGTCATGCGGGCGGGCAGCATCAATGGGGTGGACTATGTGGGGAACCAGAGTTGCTACGTGCGGTTACCGTTTACGCTGACGGCGGCGCAGATGGCCCTCGTGAAGGCGGGGAACCGGTTGCAGCTCCAGGTGCGGTCGGACGATGGTTTTGTGGCCTGGCTCAATGGCTCGGAACTGACGGGGGCGCGGAGGAATGCTCCATCGACGAGTCTGCTGACGCACACGTCGGCGGCGACAACTACGGCGACGGACACGCAGGGTTCGACTTACGCGCTTTTCGACATCACGGCCCAGATGGGCCTCCTGCATGAGGGACGGAATGTGCTGGCGGTGCACGGGCTCAACAGCGGCCTAGCCGGAGATGATTTTCTGATCGGGGCGCGCATCATTGTGCAGACGTCCTCGATTCCGTACAATCCGGCCATCAGTCCGGTTGCCGTGGAATATAAGGGACCGATCACGGTTTCCGGTCCGACCGTTCTGTTTGCGCGGACCTTGACGCCGGCGCGCCCGAGCGATCCACCGACGCAGTCGGGTGGCGGGACAGGGACGGTGCCGAATGGGTCGAGCTGGAGTGCGCCGACGGTGGTCTACTATTTTCCCGGAGCCGTGCTGCCGGTGGCGGCCAGTCTGAAGATCACCGAAGTGATGTATCATCCCACGAGTCCGACCGCGGCCGAGGTGGCGGCGGGATTCACGAATTCGAACGACTTTGAATTCATCCGTCTGACGAATGCGGGGGCCGAGCCCCTCGAT
>JBIICE010000254.1:0-5393 GCA_044239025.1 Verrucomicrobiales bacterium | reverse complement strand
AAGAGGGTGGCGGCCGCCGAGGCGTACTGGGCGGCGAACTCGTGCAGGCCGGCTGGAGCGTTGCGGAAGCGTTCCTGGCCGATGGCGACCGCCGCCGCGAGACCGACCGAGTCGTGCGAAGGAGCATCGATGCCGCGGGCGTCCGCGACGAGGAGACGGTCCTCGCTGCTGAGTCCGTCCCAGTCGGGTACGGTGATCACAAAGCTGAAGCGGTCGGCGAGCGCCTGATCGAGGGCGTGGCTGCCTTCGTAGACTTCGTCGGAGGGTTCCTCGCTGCAGGGATTCATGGCGGCCCAGCGGTAGCTGAGATTCGGGAGGGCGAGTCCCTGGAGCCGGCGTTCGTGGATCAGGGAGAAGAAGCGGTTCTGGTGTTCCGGGCGGCAGCGGCTGATTTCGTCGACAAGGACCGACTGGGCCTGCCAGATGGTGGCTGGGGTTTCGATGTAGCGGATCGTGGTGCCCTGGCTGTCCGGGTAGGGAAAGCCGGCGAGGTCATCGAAGCTGATGAGGCTGGCGTTGTAGTGACGGTGGGTCAGGCCGAGGGCTTCGCTGAGAGAGTTGAGGAGGAAGGTTTTTCCGGTGCCCGCCTTGCCGATGAGGAGCAGGGGGTCGGCGGTGATGAGGGCGGCGAGGATGATGTCCTCGTGGGTTTCGTAGCCGTAGACGCCGAGTTGGCGGAGCCAGCCGGACGGGAGGAGCCGGCTGCTGGAAACGGAGGATGCGGTGGTGGTGGTATCTGGGATGGAACTCATGGGATGGTGTGCTGGTGGCTTGGGGACACCATGAGTTCCGGAAACAGAAACGCCCATCCTGAGGCATCAGGATGGGCGTCTGGAAATCCAGTTGAGACCTTCGTTGGGCGGGTTTGTCTGGTCCCGCTCCCACATCCCGCGGATTGCTCCGTGGATGGCACCTTGGCGTCTCTGCCAGGTTGCCGGAACCGCCCTGCGGCGATTCACTCATGATGCTGTGAGACGAACGGGGAGTGGAAATCCGGGACTGTCAACGGAAAAAATGCCGACGGTTTCCGTGCATTCAGGGATGGGGAGTTGCCTGATGGGCCCGGAGGAGGCGATCGAATTTCCTGGAGCGGTTGGCGTAGGCCGGGTAGAGGCCACGGGGGGCATTTTCCGGGAGGTAGCGCCAGTGTTTGTACATCCACATCCAGCATTCCGGGTGCTGCCGGACGATGGGTTCGAAGATGTTCCAGCAGCGCTGGGCGATCTCCTGATGGGAGTCGTCTGGGGACACCGTGAAGGGTTGGAAAAAGCGCAGCTGCCAGCGTCCGCTGGGGGTTGGGATGGCGAGAGAGGGGACGAGGGGGCGGCCCGTGCGGGCGGCGAGGGCGCAGTGGAGGACGCTGACGCTGATGAAGCGGTCGAAGACCTTGATGGGGACTGCGGACTGGTCAGGCGGGACATTGAGGTCGACGAGGGCAGCGGCGCAGCCACCTTTTTTCAGGTGTTTGAACATGCGGAGCATGGCTCCTTCCCTGGGGATGATGGTCTGGCGATCGTTGAGCGAGCGGAGCTGGCGGAAGATTGCGGTGAGGGGCGGGTTTTTGAAATCCTGGGCAATGATCATGCAGGGCTGGCTGCGGAGGGCACGGCCGATGGAGAGCCATTCGAAATTTCCGAAGTGGGCTGTGGCGAAGACGCACTCGCCGTGGAGGCAGGCGTGGGCCGCTTCCGGGGAATCCCAGGCGAATTCGAACCATTCGTCCCAGCGTTCCGTGGAGAGTCGCGGGCTCCAGAAGAATTCGGCGAAGGTGGTGGCGAAGCGCTGGTAGCAACGGCGGAGAAGGCGGCGGCGGGCCGACGGGGAGAGGTCGTGGCCGTAGACCGCCTCGAGATTCATGTGTCCGGCCTGGCGGCCGCGCCAGTCGACAGCCCAGGCGAGTGAACCGAGCGATGCGGCAGCCGCGCGGACGAAGCGCAGGGGAAGTTTCGGGATGGCCCAGGCGGCCGAGCGGAGCGCGACGCCTTCGAGCGCGTAGCGGAGGCGCAGCAACGTGGGAAGGCGGTTGGCCGCGGGAGCCGTCATGGTTTCCGCCGCACCGGATCGACTGGGTTGGCCTTTTCGGAAGCGGGCAGTTCGGCTTCGGTGGGCTTTTCCGTGGTGGCCGGGGTCGCTGCGGGATTGGCGGGATCCGAGGTCGTGGCCGCATCCGGTTTGGGGGCGAGCCGGTTTTCCCAGCGGTGGAGTTTCGCGGGGTCGGCACCGAGTTTCACGAGGAGTTCCGAGCAACGGGCGTGCCATGCGTCGTAGTCCGGCTGTTTTGGTTTCTCTCCGCTGTCCGGGAAGACGAGATAGGACACCTTGAGGTCGCTGATGGGGCGTTTGTAGGGACCGGCGGTGGGGTCGAGTTCGCGGGCGATTCGCAGGCTGGCTTCTCCGCATTTCTCCGAGGGTCCATAATCGCCGACGATGGCCGGGAAGATGCGGTCGCCGCAGATCACGGCGGCGTAGTCGCCGATGCCCGGGGTGAAGGAATTGGTGCCCTTGTAGTTCCGGAACGACATGGGGATGACAATGAAGGGGTCCTCCTGGGCGATGAGGTAGGAACGCTTACGGAGGTCCGCGACGATGCGGGGGATTTCCGCGATGCGAGCTTCCGCGGATTTCTTTTCCGAGGCCGAGGCGTTGGGGAGTTTGGCCTTCAGTTCAGCGAGTTCCGCTTCCAGTCTCGGGACGAGAGGATTGACCTTGTCCGTGAGTTTGTTCCAGCCGTAGCTGGTGGTCGGCTGGAAGTGCTGGCTTTTGAAGATGTAGTCGTCGAATGATTCCATGCGGTCGCCATCGCTGCCGTCGCTGACGCAGTCCATTTCGCCCTGGAGCCAGAGGGCCTTCTGTTTGGTGTCCTTGTTTTCGATTTCGAGGGCCGTCTCGAGGTCGTAGAAGTTGTGTCGGCTGAGGAGGCGGTCGAGGCGGAGGACCGATGATTTGATGGCCTGCTGTTTGAGGTTATAGACGTGGTGGTAGAAGCCCGAGACTTTGGCCGAGGAGAGGAGGGGTCGGAGGGACGGGAAGAACTGAGGGAGGGCGGGATTGATGCCGCAGAGGTGTTCGAAGGAAGTGGCTGGTTCCGGGACGCGGATGCGGACCGTGACTTCGACCTTGTAGCTGTCGGCCGTGGCGCGTTCCGTGGTGGCGCGCTGGCCTTTCGATGGTTCGACATTCGAGACGATCTGGAGTCCCGAGAACATGGTGGCAGCGTCGCGTTTGCTGCCCAGCGAGGGTCCTTCCGGGAGCGGGGGAGGAGGCGCAGGGACGGGGACTTCGACCCGTTTTTCGACGATTTTCTCGACGACTTCCTTTTTGATGACGACGCGTTCCCGGCGGAGACGGTCGACGAGGTTGACGATGCGGCGTTTGACGGGCGGGAGGGAGACGGCGAGGGCGGCGGCCGTGGCGAGCGCTGCCGGGACGAGCCAGCGCGGGCGACGGGGTTTTGGTGGGCCGGGGTCCCACGGCCTGAGGATGCTGGGGGAATCGGCCATGGCGTGCTGGGTCAGAGCTTCAGGTATCCGGCGATTCCGGCGGCGACTCCGAGGAGGGAAAGCAGGGACATGATACCGGCAGGGTAGAATGCTTTGGAGCGGAGGAAGCCCGGGAGGAATCGGCCGAGGAGGAGAAACGAGATCACCGCGCCGGCGAGGTAGCCCACGGGCGGGTTCCTGAGGGCCATCATGCCAGCGACCACGAGGAGGACGCCGCTGATGCCGCCGGCGAAGAGCGAAGCCCGGCTTTTGGCGCGGACGAATCCGAGGATGCCCATGATGAGACTGGCGAGGCCGAAGAAGACGAAGTAGTCCGAGTATTGCATGGGTCAGGGATGGTGAGGGATAACGGTCAGAGTGTGGTCAGGGCGAGCGGCGGGGCCGCAGCGAAAGGATGGCACGGAGGAAGGGGCGGGGCAAACAATTGATGAGACGGGCCGTGGTGGCGGGGATGAAGCCGGGGGTGCAGCGGGCGCGGCCGGAAGTGAGTGCGGCGAGGGCATGGGCGACGGCCTTGTCTGCGGGGACGTAGGACCATTCCGGCTGCGTCGGTTTTTCCGATGCGGAGCGGCGGGCGACCAGTCCGAAGTTCGTGTGAATGGGTCCGGGGGCGAAGGCCGAGACGGTGATGCGGTGCTGGCGGAGTTCGATGCGGAGCGCTTCCGAAAAGCTGGAGACGTAGGCCTTGGATGCCGCGTAGACCGCGAAGTCGGGGATGGGGAGTTCGCCTGCGAGCGAGCTGACATTGAGGATGGCAGCGGGGGCGGCCGTCGACAGGTCAGGGAGGAAGGCGTGGCTGAGGTGCGTGAGGGCCTCGATATTGACCTTGAGGATCTCATGGAGCCGATGCCATGGGGCTGCGGCGAATTCGCCGTAGTCACCGAGTCCCGCATTGTTGATGAGGAAGTTCGTGCGGAAGCCGAGTGAAGCGAGGTGGGCGGGGAGCTGGGCGCGCGCGTCCGGGTCCGCGAGGTCGCAGGGGATGACCGCGATGCGGAGGTTTGGGTGGGCCTTGGCGAGGGTGGCGGCGAGCGAAGCCATTTCCGGTTCGCGCCGCGCCACGAGGGCAAGGGCGCGGGCCTGCGGGGCGAGCTGCCGGGCGAATTCCGCGCCGAGGCCCGAACTGGCTCCGGTGATGACGGCAGACGAATCCCTGAGGTGGAACCGGGGCATGAATGGCTGTGAGGCGGTGGATTCCGGATCAGAGAGGGGAATCCGTTTCCGCCTTGAGGATATCGTCGATGGTTTCGCGGCGGGAGATGCAGGTGACGGCGCCATCTGGTTCGAGCCACAGTTGGGGAGCGCGGCCGATGGAATTGTAATTACTGCTCATTGCGTAGCCGTAGGCACCGGCGTCCCGGATGGCGAGGAGGTCGCCGGGGTGGACTTTCGGGAGGGGGCGCGGATGAATCAGTTCCGCTTCATCGCGGGTGAAGACATCGCCGCTTTCGCAGAGCGGGCCGGCCACCACGACTGGTTCCGTTTCCTCCTCGGCTGGGCGGCCCACCACCGAGATCCCGTGCCATGAACCGTACATGGCCGGGCGGACGAGGTCGACGAATCCGGCATCGACCATGGCGAAGGTGGCACCGTTGCCCTTGAGGTTCGAGCGCGTCTGTTTGACATCGGTGACGCGGGTGACGAGCGTGCAGGTTGGTGCCACGTAGTAGCGGCCCGGCTCGATTTCGATGCGGATGGAGCGGCCGGTGGCCTCGCTGAGGCGCTGCTGGGCCGACGCAAAGAGGTCGCGCAGCTGATCGAGCGGAAGCGAAGCCTCCGGGTTGCGGTAATTGTGAGGGATGCCGCCGCCGAGGCTGACGGCTTCGAGGTCCGGGAACGAAGGGGCGAGGCGGGTGAATTCCGAGATGAGGCGGTCGAGGTTTTCGATGAGTT
>JBIICE010000049.1:0-21581 GCA_044239025.1 Verrucomicrobiales bacterium | reverse complement strand
TGGCGAGGCCCGTGGCTGCGGTGAGCAGCGACCACCAGAGGACAATGCGGGCGAGCATCCAGCGCGGGCCGAAGCGGTCGATGAGCCAGCCGCTGGGGACTTCAAAGAGGGCATAGGCAATGCTGAAAGCGCTGAAGACGAGGCCCATGCCGCGGTCGTCGAGCCCGAGGTCCGCCCGGATGGGAGCGGCCATCTGTGCGATGCAGACGCGGTCCATGTAGGTGACCGCGGCGAGCAGCAGCAGGAGCGCGTTGACCTTGTGGCGGACGATGGTCGGACGGTCCTGCGGAGAGTTCATGGGAACTCAGCTTGGAGTTTGGGCGGGTTCCTTGGCGGCGCGCACGAGTGGGGCGACGAAATTCCGCAGTTCCGCGTGCAGTTCCGGGCTGCGGCCGTGGTCGGCGATGACGCGGACGATGGCGCTGCCGACGACGACGCCGTCGGCACTGGCGGCCACGGCACGGGATTGGTCCGGAGTGGAAATGCCGAAGCCCACGCAGACCGGGGTGGCGGAACCACCGGCTTTGATGGCGGCCACCTGCGAAGCAATGTTGTCGGCGAGCGTCGTCTGGGCTCCCGTGACCCCTTCGCGGCTGATGTAGTAGATGAAGCCATCGCTGGATGCGGCGATCTGCTGCATGCGGCCGGGCGGGGTGGTGGGAGCGATCAGGCGGATGCGCTGGAGAGAAGAACCGGAAGCGGAGAGTTCCTCATTGAGCGGTGCTTCGTCCGGCGGCAGATCCAGCAGGAGAATGCCATCGGCTCCTGCGGCTGCGGCGTCCCTGTGAAACTGATCGAATCCGTAGGCGTAGACCGGATTGAGGTAGGTGAAGAGGACGATGGGGATCTGAGAGAACTCCCGGATCCGGCGGATGAGATTGATGGCCCCGGCGGTCGTGGTGCCCGAGGCGATGGCGCGTGCAGCGGCCATCTGATTGACGATGCCATCGGCGAGAGGGTCCGAGAACGGGAGGCCGAGTTCGATGATGTCGACGCCGCAGGATTCGAGGGTGCGGACGACTTCGACGGTGGTGTCGAGGTCGGGATCGCCGGCGCAGATGTAGGCCACGAAGGCTTTTGAGCCGGACTGGCGGAGGCGGGCGAAGGTGTCGTCGATGCGGGAACTCATGGGAAAGGGAAATGCGATCCTATTGGGGGAGAGCAGGGCGATTGGATACCGCCGAACCCGGCGTGGGCAAGGTGGAAAGCGCGGGGGTCAGGGAAGGGAAGCGCGGAGCCGGAGGCTGGCGCGAGGCATGGCAGTGCTGGGGAGGCGGTGATGCCAGCGGAGAGTTTCCATGCTGCCGCCGGCCGGGATGCCGGGCAGCGGAGCGGCATGAGCCGGGGAGAATTGGCCTGCGGCGTCCGATCCTTCAGCCGAGAGCGTGAGGCCCGGGCGGTCGCGCCGCACCGTGGCCGTCAGCGTCAGGTAGAGACCGTCGGCGGCTGGGCCGCTGAGGCCGAGATCGGTACCCGCAGCGAGGCCGGCGGTCAGCGTGGGAACCGAAGCCGCGGCGAGCGGGTGAGTGGCCGCAAGGAATTCAAAGACATTGGCGGAGCCGTCACCGTCCGGATCATCCGAGGAGCCATGTCTTCCGGCCGGGAAGGCGAATCCGGTGGTCCAGCCCGGATAATCGAGGGCCACCGCAGTGGCCGGGAGGGGGCGGGCCAGCGCCGCGATTTCCGCGGCCGGGAGTGCTCTGCGGTAGATGCGGAAGTCGTCCACCGTGCCATGGAGGAAGCGGTTGCCCGTCGCCTGGGAATCGCCCAGCCAGCAGAGCGTCTGCGGGATGGCAGCGGGGTCGATGCTGATCGCGCCCGAGGCGACCGCTGTCCCATTGAGGAAAAGTGTGCCCGTGCTGCCGGAGAGCGTGACGGCGAGGTGGGCCCATTCATTTTCCGGGAGGGCAATGGGGGACGAGAGACGCTGCACGGGGCCTCCGGCCGAGCGGATCGCGAACTGCGGCGTTCCCGTGTCCGCCGAAGGGGTGAGCATGAGGTAGTCGTTTTCGCCCGAACCGAAGTCGAAGATCCTCTGCCAGTCGGCCCCGCCATGCCAGCGGAGCCGGACGGCGAACGTGGCGTCGCCGAGACCGGCGGCGGCATTCGGAGCAAGGGCGACGCGGTCGTTGGTGCCATCGAAGACAAGGGCGCGGTCGAAGACACCGTCCGTGAAGCTCGGGCTGCCGTTGGGTGTTCCCGCTGCGGCATTTCCGGCCGTACTGGCAAACGAGCCATCGAACTGGTAATGCGCGACGACGTCGGGCGGCGGTGTGACCACGATGCGCAGTTCGGCATCGGCGGAGTAACGGGAGGGATCGGTGACACGGACCCGGAAGACATTGGTGCCCGCGTCGGCGGCGGACGGCAGACCCGAGATGCGGCCGTCGGGGTCGACGGTGAGCCATGCGGGGCCGCTGACCCTGGCGAAGGAAAAGACCGTGCCCGCGTTCGGGTCCGCTGCGCTCAGAGCGAGCGAATGATTGTACGGCTGGCCAGGCATGGCGTCGGGCCGGGTGAGGGCGGAATCCGCAGTGAAACGGGGTGGCAGGCCTGCGCGGAGCGCGACGATTTCAGACGGCGTGAGCGTCCCGGAAACGATGCAGAATTCATCGATGCGGCCATCGAAGGAGGGATCGGCGGAGAATTGACTTCTGCCGAGGAAGCAACTGGCCGGGTCGATGCTGAGCGGGGTGAGCGCGGTGCTCGCGGTGGCAGCGCGGATGCCATTGACGAAGAGGGAAGCCGACCCGTTTCCGATGGTGACCGCGAGGTGCATCCATGCGCCCACGGGAGGGGCCGTGGTTTCGAGGGTGCAGGCATCCTCGCGATTGCGGATCGTGAACTGGAGAGTGCCCGCCGCCGATCTGGGAGTCAGAAACAGGCATTCGTCGCCCCCGTTGCCGAAGTCGAAGATGCGCTGCCAGTTGCCGCCGCCGTCCCATTGAATCCATGTGGCGATGGTGCAGGCGGCCAGCGATGCCGGGCCGGCCGGGAGGCGGAGATGGTCGTCCGTTCCATCGAGATTGATGGCCTGACCGGACCGTCCCGCTGCGTAGGAAGGATTGCCTGCGGCCGTGGCATCGGCGGTTCCCGAGGAGGCCCGGGCATGGCCATCGAAGCCGTAGCGGAGCGACGAACCCGGAAGATCCGCGACGGGAATCTGCAGCAAGGCGGCATGGATCGCGCCCTGGGCATCGGTGACGCGGAGCGCGGCGCGGCAGACCGGGTCGTCGCCCGTCATGGGAACGCCCGAGAGCGATCCGTCCGGGCTGACCGTGAGCCATGCCGGTCCGCTCATCTTGCTGAACGTGCGCGGGCTGACTCCGCCGGAGGCATCGCCGGCGATCGAGGCCGAGTACGGTTGTCCGCGCAGCGCCGTGGGTTTGCTGAGATTCGTGCTGCTGAAGCGCGGCGGAGCGGTATCCACGATGGCCTTGACCTGTGCATCCGTGAGGGCCGAGCTGACGATGCGGACGTCGTCGATCCGGCCATTGAAAAGGGGATCGGCGGAGAACTGGCTGCGGCCGAGGAAATTGAAGCGCGTGCCGACATCGATCGGGTCGATGGTCATGGCCGTGTTCGTGTTCACCGGCAGGCCATTGACGAAGAGTTTGCCTGTATCGCCATTGATGGTGACCGCGACGTGCGTCCACGTGCCGGTGGCGGGCGCGGGGGCATTGAGCTGCTGTTCCGCGCCGCCATTGCGCATGAGGAAGCGGAGGCCCCCGGCCGATCCGGCCTTCGGGGTGAGGGCGAGGTAATTCGAGGTATCGGCACCGAAGTCGAAGATCCGCTGCCAGTTGCCGCCGCCATTCCAGAAGATCCATGCGGCGAACGTGAAGTTCGCGGTATCGGCGATGCGTGGCGAGAGCTGCAGGTAGTCATCGCCATCCAGCAGGATGGCCTGACCCGATCGGCCCGTGGTGAACGTCGGCGCTCCCACCATCATGGCGTCCTGGCCGTGACCCCAGGAATCATGCGCGTCGCCATCGAAGTCGTAACGGGCGGAGTTTCCTGTGCCCGCGTCCGCCATTTCCTGACGGTACGAAAGGGGCGACGCCTTGTCGCGGTAGACCTCGCCTGCGGCGGTGGGCCAGCCGTCATCCCACACGACGCGGCGGACGTCTTCGACCCAGTTGTAGATGGCGTAGCGCTCCACGAATGGGGTGTTGTCGAGCATCTCGATCATCCGGCCCACGGTGGCCGCCTGCTGCGCATAGCTGGGGTCGGGTCCGCTGGTCCAGTTGGCTCCATTATTGAATTCCGTGACCCAGAGCGGGCGCCTCACGGTGTCGTGGATGTCCTTGAGGAAATTGTAGAACTGCGTGGTCGCTCCGTCGGGATCGGCTGCCGTCCAGTAGCTCCGGTAGTAATGAACCGGCACGAAATCGACGCGCAGTCCGGCCGTCGTGGCGCGCGACATGAAATCGGTGAGCCATCCCTTGCCTCCATCCGTGATCGCCGGGGCACCGACGCGCAGGCCGGTGGCGAGGAGGTCGGGCCAGCCTGCGATGGCTTCACTGACCGACAGGTTTGCCTGGTCCGGGTGATCGGGTTCGTTGTAGCCGAGGAGGTGATTGATGCCGCGGGTTTTCCAGTCCTGGTTGAGTCCGGGCCACCAGCGGTTCTGGCGGATGGCGACGTACTCGCGGTTGAGGGTGGCATTCTGGTCGAGGTTCCAGTTGTACCACCATGCGGGCCGGAGGTTGCCGCCGATGTTGCCTGCGAATCCCTTTTTGCTGACCCAGCGCCATGGAAAGACGCGCACGAAGCGCACGGAAGCGTCGAGACTGTCCGGGAGGCGGCCGACTTCAAGGTCGCCGTCCTGAGCAATGTAGACGCGGCTTGTGCCCGTGCCGTTTTCCTCCGTCGCGAGGGTTGCCATGTAGCCACGGCGGAGCCGGAAGGACCGCAGGGCCTGGTTCATCCGGCCGAGCGACGTGCCATCGTAATCGGCATAGGGATGGAGCGGCTTGCGGCGACCCGCGAAGTAGCGGGCGTCAAAGCCCTCGAGCGCCGGGAAATCGTCGCCGTGAGCCATCACCACGGCACCCTGGGTGTGCTGGACAATCCGCAGATTCGTCCCCAGGGCGGCATTGGCTCCATGGACCCGGAAGCGGCTCAGCAGCGTGCTCTGCACGGCCGATGGCAGGACCGACGGCAGCCGCAGCCATGCGTCCGGCGACTGGAAATTCACCGTGCAGCCCGGGAGGGGGTCGCCGCTTCCGGTGACGAGCAGTTCGCCGCGGCCCGCCAGTGTGATGACCGTTCCCGTGATGGTCTCGCGCGTGACGACATCGTCCTGGACGAGAAGCGTCTGCGCCGTCAGTGGCGACAGGATGACCAGCAGCACGGTGAGCACGTGCGGCAGGAGACCGGAGGGGAATCGCGGAGGCATGGGATGAAATTGGGCGCGGCGGAAAAATGTCTCACCGAAGTCATGGGGCGCAAGGGATTGCGCGGGAATTGACGCATTCCGGCCGAGTCGCTACAACGATACCTTAATTCATCATTCTCCCCCCTGGATATGAAAGCATTCCTCCGAGCCGTCATCGTTTCCCTTGTCCTCCCGGCTGCCCATGCGGCTGCGGGCATTGTCAGTGTGGTGGAAACCGGGTTGGGGGCGGATGCGCGGGCGGTCGTGGCAGCCGGCTTTGCGGAAGGGGCTCCGGCGCTGTCCGACCGGGTGCATGCGCATCGGGGTCCGGCCTTCGATGCAGCGGGAATTCTCAATGTGAACGGGGTGACTCCCGTGGCCTTGCCTCCCTATCTGCTCGGGCAGCCGTACGTGCGCTTCGCCAATGATGCGCGGGAAAATGCCGGCTACAGCGCAGTGGTGACCTGTGATGGGCCCACGGTATTCTATCTTCTCATCGATAACCGCATCAATGGTCCGGTGGGTGCGGGCAACAAGACGATCACGACCGATCCGGTGCTCGGCGGCGTGCTCCAGTGGGTCATCGACGGTGGCTGGGAACGGGTGCGGACCGGGATTTCTCCGAATGGTCAGGGGGATTTCACGGCGATCGATGAAGGCAACGACGGCACGCGGAACAACTTCTATTCCGTTTACAAACTGCCTGCGGCGGCATCCTCCGTGACCGTCCGGAACAATGGTGTCACCGGTCATAACAACATCTGTCTGATTGCCGCCCCGGCCCCTGTGGTCGGGGAACCCATCACTTCCTTCGCCGCTGCTCCGCCCGTCATTGCGCCCGGCGGCAGCGCCACGCTCTCGTGGATCATCAACACGGGAGCGACCGCTGCGTCCGTGAACCAGGGCGTCGGCAACCTGCTGCCCGCGACCGCCAACGGGGTGGGCACGGCAATGGTTTCCCCGCTCGTGGATACCACCTATACACTCACCGTGACCGCTGGGCAGACGGCGACCCGCGAGGCAAGGGTTGAAGTCCGGCCCGTGGCCACGTTCACGGTCGATCAGGCGCTGGTCGATGCCGGCACGGCGGTGACCCTGAGCTGGCGGGTCCGGCCCGACGCCATGACGACGATTTCCGGCATTGGCAATGTGGCCGCGCTCACGGCCCCCGATGGCACGGGATCCGTCACCGTGAATGCCGCGGGCACCACCAGCTGGACGCTTTCGGCGACTGCCGGCGGGCGGACCGAGACGCGGCAGGTCACGGTGGTGAGCCGTCCGGCGGGCACCAGGTTTGCCCTGCTGGACATTGGGGCGACCGATGGTCGTGCCGAGCCTGGTGCGCTCACCGGAACCGTGATCGGAGCCGGACCGAACAACACGAATCTGCTCGACCTCTTCGCCTTGCCGCTCGTTTCCGACACCGGGGTGCCCTTCACGCTGACCATCGACAATCTCGCGCCCGAGGGGACACCCGTCGGCGGCCTTGACTGGCGCGACCGCGGCAATGGTCCCGATCTTGGTTTATCGTATCTCGCAGAAGACATCGTCAAGAATTCCGCCGGGATGGTCCATGTCACCCTGAGCGGACTGCCGGCTGGAACGTACGGGATCACGAGTTATCACATCGATCCCGGTTTTTCGCAGTGCGACCGCATCCGGGTGCTGGTGACCGATGCCGGGCGGGTGGCAGCCGATGCGGGAACGCAGGCCGACGCTTCGTTTCCGGGGCACCCGGCGGACACCGGCGTGCCGGGACTGGCGGGCTTGCATCCGGGCGTGGTGGACAGCAAGGCGGTGCGGTTTCCGGTGACTTCCAATGGCGTGGATGACGTGCACATCTGGTACGATGGACGCGGCGTGCTGCCCGATGCGGAAGTTCCGCTGGCCGGTCTGTGGATCGTGCAGAATCCGCCGCCGGAATCGATTGTTTCCTTCATCTCGCGCGACCGGATAGTCGCTCCCGGGGCTCCGGCCGCCTTGTCATGGATTGTGGCGGCCAATGCGACGGCGGCAGCCATTGATCCGGGGGTGGGCAATGTCCTCGGGCAAACCTCCGGAGGGATCGGCAGCGTGGTTGTCAATCCGCTCGTGGATACCGTCTACACCCTGTCGGTGGCTTCGCCGGCCGGCCCGGAAACGGCCATGGTGACCGTCGGGGTGCGGCCGATTGGATCGTTCGCGGCCGATCAGTTCATGGTCCTTCCGGGAACGCCCGTGAAGCTGAGCTGGCGGGTGCGACCCGATGGGAATCCGGTGATTTCCGGGGTGGGCAATGTGAGTGCCTTCACCGGGCCCGACGGCGTGGGCAGTGTCATTGTCACCCCGCAGGTTTCCGCGGTTTATACCCTTACGGCGACGGGAAGCGGTCGGACGGAATCGGCGTCGGTCACCGTGATCATGCGTCCGGCTGGCACTCCGTTTGCCGTTGTCGATCTTGGAAGCATTGACGGACGTCCCGAGGCCGGAGCCCTGACCGGTGCGGTCATCGGAGCCGGCATGAACAACACCAACGGGATCGATCTGAGCGCGCTGCCGCTGGTGTCCGACACGGGGGTGCCGTTCGTACTTTCGGTGGACAATCTCGATCCTTCCGGAGTCCCGGTGGGGGCGATTGACTGGCGGGACCGGGGGGATTCCGTGCTGACGACGCCGCTGGCGCTGCTGGCGGAAGATCATCTCAAGAACAATGCGGGCATGATCCGGCTGACACTGGGCGGATTGCCCGCGGGAAAGTGGAATTTCACGGGCTTCCTGATCGATGCGGTCAATTCGCAATGCGGAGCCATCCGGGTGCTGGTCACGGATGCCGACCGGGCGGTGGCGGACACGGGAATCCTGGCCAATGCCTCGTGGGCCGGGCATCCGGCGAATACGGGAGCGCCGGGCGTCAATGGACTGAGCAGCAGCGTGGTCGATGGCAAGGCGGTGCGGCTGAGTTTCCGATCGGATGGCACTGGCGACGTCCATCTGTGGTTCGATGGATCCGCGGACGCCGTGGACCGGGAGGTTCCCCTCGCGGGATTCTGGCTGTACCAGGAAGGCGGCGGTCCGCAGTCGGTGCAGATTCTCAGCCTCGTGCCCGAACCTGTTTCCGGCCGGGCGACCCTGACCTTTGCCTCGTCGCCGGGAGCCAGTTATACCGTGGAAGCGAGTGCCGGGCTGAGCAGCTGGACCAGACTGAGCAGCAATCTGCCCGCGGCAGGAAGCACGACTTCCTACACGGAAACCGGGATTCCGCAGGGCACGCTCCGCCGCTTCTACCGGGTCACGAGGAACTGAAGCGCGCGGGAACTTCAGTCGGCCGGGGAAGCAGTGTGCAGCAGCACGCCGAGCGCTTCGAGTCCGTTCATGCCCGGGGTGATGCCGAGCTGGGCCGCCGGGGAACTGACTTCGACGATCTTCGCTGACAAGAGGTCCTCGGGTTCACAGAGAGGATGGTCCGGAGTGCCGCGGGCGATGGCGACGGCCATGTGGAATTTTCCGGCGGTGTGGACATCGTAGATGCCGCAGCCGACCATGCCGCGGCCGGTGTGGATCGCGCAGTATTGTCCCCCGGGCCAGCGGTAGGACGTGCCGAGGACCGGTCCGTGCGGGGTCGCAATGATTTCATGCCTTGCGTGGAGTTGATCAAGCTGAGTGGCGTTCATGGAGCGGGTGACGGGAGTGGAGGCATCAGGGTGGTGGGGCGGCCCAGCGGACGGCATTGCCGAGGAGTTTCTGGTAGGCGGGATGGGAGTGGGCGGGATCGGCGTGACCCAGCGATATGTTGACGATGCGGGATTTGGGGTCGGATACGGTCCAGACCGAGGGATAGACTTTGCTGGTTTTGTTGTCCGGGGAATTTTCCGCAAGGATCTCGGTGATTGCACCGGCGTCGAGGATGGCATGATAGCTTTCATCGCGGATCAGGAAGCTGCGCGGAACGTCCCTCGTCACCGGGTGGTTGGGATTGGTGATGGAGACCGTGATGTCGCCGGAGCCGTGGCCTTTTGCTCCGCCGCCGACGAAGCGCTGATTGAAGCCCGTGTGCGGGGCGTAATTCCGCCATGTACCCGCGTGGAGGATGACGAGGCCTTTGCCGGAATCGGCGAATCCGTGCAGTGCCTTCATGAAATCGGTGCGGCTGAAGCTGGGGTGATTGGCGCTGAAGACCACAACATCCGCGAGTGGCAGAAGAGCGCGGGCTTCGTCGGCGTTCGGAGTGGCCGCAGTGTCGATGCCCCCGAGGCTGCGCAGCGTTTCCGCATCCCGGCGCAGGAAAAACCGGGGGAAGTCGTGCGCGCCGCCAGCTCCCGTGAGGAGGACGCGGATGGTGCCCGCAGGCTTCGGTTCCGCGAACTTCTGTCCGGTGGCGAGGGTGGTGCGTGGATTTTCCGGACTGTCCGGTGGCGGAGCCGGGTTCCCGTGGGCGGCTGACGGAGCCGGGGAGCCAGGCACCGGAGAAGGTGCGGGAGGGTTTGGAGTGGTTGGAGGGTTTGGGACCGTGGGCGGGGCCGGCCGAATCGCTGGAGCGCCTGCGCCCGGCCGCAATTCCGCCGTGAGGGCCGCCGTGGTTGCCGCGCAGCGGCTCAGCGGGCTTTCGAGGATGATCCTTTCGAGTGCCGAGGCCCGCTCCACGGGAAGCGAGAAGGTGCGGATCTGTTTGTCGCGCACGATGCCTGCGGCGAACTCCGAGCCCGGGACGTCGATGCGGCGGATGTAATCGGCGAATTCGTGTCCGGCGCGGAGGGTGAACGACTGCGTGCCATCCGCGTGGACGAAGGTAACCTTCATGGCTGGGAGATCCGCTCCTTTCTGTCCCCCCCATCCGGCGATGCCGCCGAGGAAGTGCATGCGCTGGACCGGGAAGCCTACGGGAATTTCCACCCTGACCGGGTAGGTGGCCGCGTGCGTGCCCGGACGGTCGGCACGGAGCACAACGAGCGTGCGGCCACCGGGTGACGTCGCCGGGTTGGCGAGGTCGAACGGGATGCCATTGGCCATGACGCGACCGAGCTGGAGGAACGGGATGGTGTTGTCGCGGTTCGCCTGGGTATTGAAGAGCCCGAGCCGGTTGTCCGCGGTGCAGGCCATGGTCAGGTCGATGGGATGGAAGGCACCATCGCCCTGCGTTGCCGCGCGCGGCTGCGGAGCCGACTGGAGGTAGGCGATGATGTCGCGGAGCGCCTCGCCGCCGAGGGCTTCGAGGCCCTGAGGCATGAGGGAAGCGGGTGAGCTGCGGCGATCCGCGATGTCCGCCTTGGGGAGGTCGAGCGTGACACCGGCGGGGAGGCGAATGCGGAGCGACGCTTCATTTTCTCCGGCGATGAGGGCGCTGTGCTGCGCGCCATCCTTCATGGTGATGTTCCATGTGCGGTGTTCGTCATCGACCGAGCGGTCGGGATCGATGAGGTGCACCAGAAGGTCGGCGACCGGATGCGCGCCCATGCCATCGAGCGCCGGGCCGAAGAGATGGCCTGCGCCCTGGAACTGGTGGCAGCTGGCACAAGTGGCGAAGAGCGCCTTCCCCTGGGCGGGATTGCCCGGCTGCTGGACGACCGGGAGGAGGTCCGCGATGAGTTGGTCCTTGGCCGGGTTTGTGCCCGAGCCCAGCGCCTCGAGGATGCGTCGGGCTCGTTCTGCCGTGCGGCCCTGAGGATGAGCGATGAGGCGGCCACGCTGCGTGGGCGACAGCAGGGCGGGGTTCAGCGTTCTGGCTTCAAGGGCGTCGAGCAGGAGGTCGGTCCACTCCGGTCGGGGCAGCAGAGCCTGAAAAACGGCATCGCGCACGGTCGCGCCGAGCGACGGAAAGCGTTGCGCGAGGGCTGCCGCCGCAGCGGAGTCGCCGGTTTCGGCAAGGGCTGCGACCAGACTGCGGCGGAACGATTCCGGCTGTGCCGTCGCGAGCATGTCCACGAATTTCGGGATCAGTGCCGGGTCCGTGCGCCGCGTGGCAAGGAGCATGCGGACTGCCTCCGTGCGTTCGGTCGGCTGGGCATTGGCATCAATCGTGGTGGCCGCGAGGCGTTCCGCCACGGCGCGGCGGGCGTCGGCGAGCGATGGTGCGGCATCCCATGCGGTGGCGATGGGGAGAGCGGCTCCGGCGAGGCCGGGATGATCCGATGCGAGGAGAGCGGAGAGGTATTCCAGTGCCTTGCGGGCGTCGTCGCCCGCGGGCGGCGGCGGCGGTTCCTGGGCAAGGATCCGCAGGGCCACCGTGGCGGCAGCGGGGTGGCGCGGAGCGCAGCGCAGCAGGGTCAGCGCGGCATCCGTGCGGCCCTCGCGCGAGATCACGGTGGCCAGCGAGGCAATCAGAGATTCGTCCGGTGGAGTGGGGGCGGAGAATGCCGCGCTGAGCTGAAGCGTGGGATGCGACGAGGCCGCCGCCGCGGCCGCGGCGCGGCTCCATGGGTCCGTGAAGCCCGCCTGAGCCGCCGCGAGGGCCGATCCCGTGGCATCGTTCACGCCGGTGACGGTCAGAGCACGCAGGGCCGCGATGCGCACGCGGGGATGGTCGTCTGCGAGAGCACGGGCCGCCTGTTCCGCAGAAAGCACCCGCTTTTCCGCTTCGGCAACGAGCAGGGCCGTGGTGCGGACAGCCGCGTCCGGATCCTTGAGCGCGCGGGAGAATTCCTCCTCCGCGAGCGCCTTGAGCCGGTGGAGCGACCACAGAACCAGCGAGCGGGCCGCCGGGAGTTCCGCGCCAAGGGCGGCAGTGAGAGCCGGAATCGCCGGACGGGCATCCGGTCGTTCCACGAATTGCTGCTGGGCGAGAAAGCGCACCGTTTTGCTGGGATGACTGAAGGCCGCCGGAAGATCGGGCGTCGGAAGCGCGGTGAGATCAGGCACCGTGAGCTGGCGCGCCTTGCGGTGCTGGACCCGGATGATGCGGCCGAAGTAGTGTTCGCGGTCCGGACGGATCGAAGCCCCCGCCTTGCCATGAGCGGGTCCGCGGGTGTCGTTGTGAGCGACCACTGGTGTGTAGAAATCGAGGACGAAGAGCGAGCCATCCGGAGCCGTGGCGACGTCGACCGGGCAGAACCAGTAGTCGCGCGCCCGGATGAATTCGCGTTCCGGGAAAACCACTTCACCGCGGAACGAGGGACCGTCCGCCTGAAGTTTCTCGTGATGGACAATGTCGAGGATGGGCTCCGTGCACCAGATGGTATGATGCCATGATGCCGGCCATGCACCGCCCTCGTAGACCGTGGCACTGCAGGCGGCACTGTAGCGGCCAACCCCGCCGATCTGCATCAGTGGAGCGCGGTCCGGAAGGTCCGGTCGGACCACCGCACGGCCCGGGTTGACCGATTGGAAGGCGGGAACCTGCAGGCCCTTGGCTTTCGCGAGGGTCCACTCCGGAAGCACGAGGTGCTGGAGCGGATTGCCGCTCGTGGCCATGCCAAGGAAGAGTTCGCCTTCCGAGGTGAGGTCGAGTCCGAACGAATTCCCGCCGATGGAACCGACCTGTTCGATGGCCGAGCCATCCGGGCGGAAGCGGATGATGCCATTGGAGAGGCTGGTGAACGGTTCCGTTTCGCCTGGCCGGGTCGGCTGAAACCGGGTGCCGCTGCTGGCATAGATCCATCCATCCGGGGCGGCGATGAGGTGATTGAGGATGAAGTGATTCGGGAAAGGAACATTGCTGAAGAGCGGGACGACCGTATCCGATTTCCCGTCGCCATCCGTGTCCCGGATCCATGAGATGTCAGGGTAATTGATGGCGATGATGCCGTCCTGATGGAAGCAGAAGCCGCAGACCAGTTCGATGCCCGTGTGCCAGAGCTGCTTGTGGTCGAAGTGGCCGTCGCCGTCCTGATCCGTGAGGATGCTGATGGAATCGCGGGCGGCCCGGTCGTACGCCCCGGGGACGAGCGATCCGGTATCTTTCCATGGTTCACCGGTGTACGGTCGGCGGCCATTGGGATACTCCGGAGTTTCTGCGATCCAGAGTCGGCCCCGGGCGTCCCACTGGATGGCGACGGGTTTGGCGATGAGAGGTTCCGCGGCGACGGTGCTGGCGGTGAATTCGTCGGGGAGGTCGAGCGCAGCGGTGGCCGCGGCTGGGGGGAGCGGTCCACCTGCCGGGTAGCGCAGGGTGGTGGCGGCGTCCGCGGGCAGGAACGTGTCCGTGTGCGGGAGACGTCCGGTCCATGCGGTGGCGCGGAGGACGAGCGTTCTGACGGTGGCATGCTGGAGCGTGGCGGCCGAGCCCTGGAGGAAGACGGCCGCGCGGTGGTGCGGGCCATCCCATGACCAGAACTGCGGCTGAATGTCGTAAATCGAAGCGCGCTGGCGTCCGGTGCGGGCGGCCTCCTGGGCGGCGCGTTCCGCATTGCGGGCATTGGCAACCTTCGGAGTGAAGGCCGAGCCGAGCACGGTGATGCCGTCGGCCAGCGAAAGGTCGTAGAGCGTTTCGTCATCCAGATCGAACGATGAAGTATTTTCCGCGAGCGGGGTGCCGTCCGGCCGGATGTAGAGCATCATGCGGCTGCCGAACCGCTGGCTCTGCGGGGTCCATGCACCGCCGAAGAGAACCCCGGCGACGGCGGGGGGAGCCGAGGCAATGGCTCCGTGGAGGGCGACGAGGCCGCCGCCGCGTTGTGCGAACGCCGTGAGGGCCTGCTGGGCACTTTCCGGGAGGGGGGCGAAACTCCCGCGCTGGAGAACGAGAACATCGGCCGCCGCGAGCGCATTGCTTTCCGGAAGCTGGAGTCGGGTGACCGTGGCCTGCGGCGAGGCGGTGAGCGCCGCGGTGATGGCCGAGGCGAACGCATCGTCCTCGACGGCGATGGCGACACGGAGCGCTTCCGCGGAGACGGTGGTCAGCGGCAGCAGTGCGGCCGCGAGAACGGGGAAGAAACGTAACGGCATGGGGCAGGGAAATGGGGTCAGCGGATCGAGACCCGGGAGACTTTTCCGCTGAGCGGATGCGGAGCCGTGTAGGAACCGACGGCCGTGCGGGTATCTTCGCCGATGCTCAGGGGGTCGGTCGGCTGGCTGGGAATGAGCCCAGGGGCGCGGCCGCGGGCGGTTTCCACGCCATTGAGCGAGAGCGTCATGGCTCCGTCCGCCGCGAGGCCCGCCGCAAGGGAAAACGATCCCGAGGCCCGCGCATTTCCTGTAATGCTGACCGGTTGGCCATCGATGCGGACCGTAAAAACCGGGAAGCCATCGGCGAGGTGGAGCGCGATCCCGTGGTACTGGCCGCCCTGGGCGAGAATCACGCCATGGCTGGCTGCCGTCTCCACGTCGCAGGAAATGGTGAGCGGTCGGTTGGCAATCGTGACCGCTTCCGCGGGCGTTGCGGGAGTTGCGGGAGCCGGTGCTTCCGGAGCGGTGTCGACATGGGCGCGTTGGGCCCATTGTTCCCACTGGGTGCGGAGACTGGCGGCTTTCTCCGGCTGCGAGGCGATCAGATTGCGCGATTCCGTGGGGTCGTCCGCAAGGTGGTACAATTCCCATGCCTCATCCTTGAGAGAGACGAGTTTCCAGTCGCCCTCGCGGATGGCGCGGCTGCGTTCGTGTTCAAAGAAGAGCGGGGTCGAGCGCGGGAGAGGCTCGTTGCGGAAAGCCGGCAGGATGCTGATGCCCTCGGGAGGGAGGGTGGCGATGCCATGGCGCTGCGCGGGGTAGGTGGCTCCGGAGACGGCGGCGAGGGTTGGCAGGATATCAATGAGGTGAGCCGGTGGCGTGCGCAGAGCCCTGCCATCGCGGATGACCGCAGGCCAGTGGACGATGAATGGCGAGCGGATGCCGCCCTCGTGACTGAAATGCTTGTAGAGCCGCCATGGCGTATTGCCCGCATTCGCCCAGCCACTGCCGTAGCTCATGTAGTCCTCCGGCTGACCGAGCTGGCGCAGCGCCTCTCCTTCGTGGAGGACATTGCGGGGACTGCTGCTCCCATTGAAGCCGAACGGGTCCCATTCCCAGCACGCGCCGTTGTCACTCAGAAAAAGAATGAGTGTATTCTCCAGTTGTCCCGTGCGGCGGAGGTGGTCCGTGACGCGCCCGATCGCCTGGTCCATGCGGTCGACCATCCCGGCGTAGACGGCCATGCGGCGGGCGAGGTCGCGGCGGCGGTTTTCCGGAAGGTCGTGCCATGCCGGATTGTCCTTGCCAGCGAAGGGGGAAGGTTTGGCATGCGATTTCGGCGGGACGGGACTGCGCGGAGTCAGGGCAAGGCCTGGCGGGACGAGGCCGAGTGATTTCTGTTTCGCGAGTCGTTCCTCGCGGATGCGGTCCCAGCCCTTTTCGAAGTAGAGCGATTCGTATTTCGCGATGTCGCTTTCGTGGGCGTGGAGCGGGAAGTGCGGGGCGCTGAAGGCGAGGTAGAGGAAGAAAGGTTTCTCTGCGGAACGGGCCAGGCTGAGGAAATCGATGGCGTAGTCGGCGAAGGCGTCCGTGGCGTAGAAGCTCCCCGGCTTTGATCCGACGGCCGAGGTATAGCTGCGGCGCGGACGGTCTGCGGGAAGCCGGCGGAACGATCCGTCTTCGACCCAGCAGGAATTGTAGCCGCCGAGCATGCCGTAGAATTCGTCGAAGCCACGGTCCGTGGGCTTGATGTCCGCCTTGTTGTGGAGGTGCCATTTGCCGACCATCGACGTGTGGTATCCCGCCGGGCGGAGCAGTTCCGCGAGGGTGACCGTGTGGGGCTGGAGGGTTCCGCGGTAGCCGGGATGCTGCGGCCCGCGGTCATTGGTCATGGATCCGACCCCGGCCTGGTGCGGGTAGAGACCTGTGAGGAGCGAGGCGCGGGTCGGGCAGCAGCGGGCCGAATTGTAGAACTGCGTGAAGCGCAGACCACCCTCCGCGAGGGCATCGATGGCCGGCGTCCGGATTTCCCCGCCGTAGCATCCGAGATCCGACCAGCCGAGGTCGTCGGCCATCATGAGAAGGATATTCGGCCGGGACGGCTCCGGGGTTCCGGAGGCAGTGGCAAGACAGGGAACGAAGGCGAGCACGAAGGCAAGGAACCGCATGACACCCGTTTGATAGCGTGGTCCCCGCGGGGCTGTCATGCACCCATTCGCGGAGCGCGCAAGGTCCTCAGCCGTTCAGAACGACGACCATTCCGATTCTTCCGGGTAGAAGTAGTGTTCGATCGCCGCGATGACTCCTGCGGTGGAGCGGTGCGGGGCCACGAATCCGCCGAGGTCATCGACGTGCTCGGCGATTTCCGGAATGGCATTGGCCGGGCAGGCGATGCCATGGGCCACGAACGTCTGGAGCATGGGGAGGTCGTTGTGATTGTCCCCGGCGGCGAAGGTGTAGGCGGCTCCGATGCTGGTGAGGCGGCGGACTTCCGTGAGGGCCGAGCCCTTATCGTAGCCGCGGCGGGTGAAGCGGAGCCAGATGCTGTTGCGCTGATAGGTGAGTTCCGGCCAGTCGCGCCGCTGCATTTCGATCCAGCGGACGACCTTTTCCATGGTGGCTTCGTCCGAGGTCACGATGCCGGCTGGTTCCGTCTTGTCCGAAAGGAAGCGGGCCTCGGGGAATTCCTGGGCGAGCTGCTTTTCGAGGAGGCGGTAGAATTTCGTGTGGGCCTTGTGGAAGCGGCGGTGGTCCTCGGCGCATTGCCTGTTCCAGTCGCCGAAGTCCGTCCAGCCTCGCTCGCCGTTGCGGCGGTAGATTTCGCATTCGCGGGCGATGATGTAGTCCGGGGTCGCCTGAAACCCGTGTTCGCGCAGCCCTTCGAGGGTATGGGCGAGGGTTCTGCCGGTATTGATGCCCCATGCGGCTCCGCGGCGGTGCATGTGCGCAAGAAAGGCTTCGAGGCGCGCGATTTCCTGAGGTGCCGACGGACGGTCGACCAGAGTGCCGTCGAAGTCGAAGCAGAGAAGGGCGGAAAACTGGCCACCGGTCATGAATCGGGATGGGCAGAGAGGTTGCGGGATCAGCTGAGACGGGGGACGCCATCGTCCTCCGGATTTGGCGGGAGGAATCCGTTTTCGACGAGAAACGCGTCGATTTCCGTCAGGGTAATCTCATAACTGCGCACGTCGACATTGAAGTTGAAGAAACCGTGGCCTTTGCCCTCGAAGGAGCGGAGGCGGCAGGGATTGCGGCGCCACCAGTTGCGGGAAACATAGCGTTTGCTGCCCGCGAAGGGAACGACGCGGTCGGCTGTGCCGTGGAAAATGAGGGTGGGCGGGAGGCGTTTGCGGACATGGAGCAGGAGATTGGCCTCGCGCGCCTCGGCGGGGGAAGCGAAACGGTCGGCCGGGACGCCGCCGCGCGGAGTGGAATCGGTGACCGGGCTGAAGAGGATGAGGAGGTTGGGCGCGCAGGGAATGCTGGTGTTTTCGCCCGGAAAGTCGCGGAACTTCCGGAGAATGGCCGCGGAGAGGATGGCATGGGCTCCGGCGCTGCCGCCGATGCCGGCGAAGCGGGAGGGATCGAAGCGGAGTTCCGCGGCGTGTTCGCGGCCCCAGCGGATGACCGAGCGGGCATCCTCCATGGCATCGTGTGGCGTGGCACCCGGATGGCGGCCACTGACGCGGTAATCGACGAGGACACTGGCCATGCCGCGGCTGATCAGATATAGGGCATGGGGGGCGAACTGGCTGACGAGGCCGCTGTCCCACGAACTGCTGAAGAAGAAGAACGCGGTGGGCCATCCGGTTGGCGGGGGCGGTGATGACGGGCGGAAGACGTACGCACCGAGGTCCGCACCAGCGACGGTCTTGTAGACGTAACCGTCCGCCGAGCTGAGGAGGGTTTGGTTACGGTCGAGGACGTCGGGGGTGCGGGTGGGGAGGGTGGTGCGCGTGGAGAAGACCAGTTCGTGCATGCAGACTCCTTGGGGGCCGCGGATGAGAGCGCGGGAGGGATAAGGACGGGGGTGACGGGATGCAAGTCCTTATGCGCATCCGGGCATGCGGTCGGGCGGCGGGATGGCGCTCAGTACACGTCGCGGCGGTAGCGTTTCGCTTCGCGGAGCGATTCCACGAAGGCAGCGGCATCGTCCGGGGACAGGCCACCGGCGGTTTCGGCGACCCGGTGGAGAGCCTTGTCGACATCGAGGGCCATGCGGGAGGCGTCGCCGCAGACGTAGAAGATCGCTCCCTTGCTGAGCCAGTCCCAGAGTTCGGCTGCTTCTTCTTCCATGCGGTGCTGGACATAGACTTTGCGTTCCTGGTCGCGGCTGAAGGCGGTGGAGAGGCGGCTGAGGGTCCCGTCGGCGAGGAATTGCTGCCATTCTTCCTCGTAGAAGAAGTCGGTGCGGGCGCTGACTTCACCGAAGAAGAGCCATGCCTTGCCGCGGGCTCCGGTGGCGCGTCGTTCTTCGAGGAAGGCGCGGAAGGGGGCGATGCCCGTGCCGGGGCCGCAGAGGATGACGGGGGTTTCGTCGTCCGGCGGCGGGAGGCGGAAGCCTTTGCCCGGGTTGACGAAGCAGGGGACGATGGTTCCGGGGGAAGTGCGTTCGGCGAGCCAGGTCGAGGCGACGCCCTTGCGGCGGCGGCCATGGCTTTCGTAACGGACGGTGGCGACGGTGAGGTGGACTTCGTCCGGGTGAGCGCGGAGGCTGCTGCTGATCGAATAGAGGCGGATCTGGAGTTTCCGGCAGAGTCCCACGAATTCCTGTGGTTCGAAGCGGGCCCCGGGGAAGGCGAGGAGGATATCGATCATCTCCCGCCCGTGCAGGAATCCGGTGAGTTGTTCCTTCTGATCCGGGGCGAGGAGCGGGGTCAGGACTGCTTCGGCATGCGGATCGCGGCTCGCGGTGGCGGCGAGGAATTTGCGGTCCGGGAGCGTGATGGCGCAGGATGTGGTGAGGGCGTCTGCGAGGGTGGTGGCGCGGCCGTCGAGGTCGGCCACCGGTTCCTCACCCGTGCAGCCGAGGGCCTTGAGGGTATCGGCGACGAGATCCGGGCAGTTCCGCGGGAGAACCGCGAGGGAATCACCGGGTTCGTAGGCGAGACCCGATCCGGCGAGGCTGATTTCGTAGTGCCATGTATCCTTGGGGGAACCGTCGCGGGAGAGACGGCGGGCCGAAGTCAGTCGGGCGGGGCAGGGGTTCTTGCGGTTGAAGACGGGAGCGGAGGAAGCGGAATGGCTCATGGCGTGGCGGCCACACTGGGCTGGGCCCGGTGGGTCGTGCAAGCGTGCCGTGAGGCCGATCTCAGGGCTGGGCGGCCGGGGTGCTGTCGAGCAGTGCGCGCAGGTTGTACTTTGTGAAGCGGGTTGCGCTGGCGACGTTTTGGCCATCGGCGTTGGCGACCCAGAAGTCGAGGGTATCCGGGGCGAAGAGGACGCTCTGGATATTGCTCGTCATGCAGACCGGGCGGGTCATGAGCTGGATCGCGGAATCGGCCGTGAATTTCCCGAAGCCTTCGCGGACGCGGCGGACGAGTTCCTTGTAGCGGTCGTCAGCCGAGAGAACCACGGTATCGCTGATGGGGTCGGCGAGCTGCGGGTGGGCTTCGCCGGACCAGACCACTTCGAAGGTGTCGGGCGTGGCCTTGATGCCGCAGGCGCGGTGGGATTTGGCGTCGCTGAGCACGTAATAGTATTCGCAGGTGCGCGGGGTGGAGCGCATGTGGGCGAGGGCCTCGTCGATGGTGGAGGTTTTTTCCATGACGTCGCGCATGAGCTGGGCCATGGGTTTGCCGTCCCAGTGGCCTTCGCCGCGGCCGCCCATTTCCCCGATGGCGAGTTGTTTTTCGTTCATGGCGGTGACGCTGCCGACGAAGCCCGCGTAGCTGAGATTGACCCATGCGTTGCCCTCATCCGGCCGGATGACAGCGACGACGGCATTTTCCTCGAGACCGACGCCGCGGAGGTAATCGAGGACGCGGCCGTGGTAGATGCGGGCGCCTTCCGTGGCTTTGCCGAGGAGAGCGAAGCCCGAGCAGTGGAAGAGTTCGGGGAAGAAATTGGAGAGTCGGACTTCCTCGCGGTCGAGGCCCGCGGCTGCCGCGATGGCGTCCATTTCGCGGGTGTGGCGTGGGTCCACGAACGGGCCGGTGCGGCGGACGGCTTCCTCGATTTCGCCGAAGAACCAGCGGCCCTTGTCGAAGCTGGAGCCGACGCCGACGCCGTAGAGGATGCGGTCGACCACGCGGCGGATTTCGCTGCGGAGGAGCGTGCCCTGCTGCGCACCCATTTCCTCCGGGGTGCCGGAGAGAAAGAGCACGCGGGTGCCGTCGTGCATTTCAAGGCGGCCCTTGCCATGGGTGGCGACGAGCTGGCGGGTGCCCGTGGCGGGCGGGAGCGACGGGATTCCTGCACCGAGGCCGGCGATCGCGGTTTCGAGGAATTTCGTGAGGTGAACGAGCGCGACGCGTTCCGGTTTCTGGTCCGTGGCCGGTTTCCATGATTCCGGCGGGAGGGACGGTCCTGTGGAACGCGACGTGATGCGGACCGTGGCCGAGTTGCCATGGCCATCGTTGTAGGTGACGGTTTCCGGCCAGTTTTCGGAATCGAGGGAAAGGCGGAGCGTGCCCTGGGGGAAGCCGAGCGAGTCGATGGCTTCCGGTTTGGCGGAAAGCGTGATGGTGCGCTGCGGGGCTGCCGATTCCTCCGTGATGTTCACGAGGGCGGCGGCGAGGCCGATCTGGGCCGGCTGAATGGGGAGTTGGAGCGACGGCGGAGCTGCTGCCCTTGTGCTGTCCGGGCGTGTGCTGAAGCGCGGCACGCCGGGGTCGCCTTCGAGCAGAAGATTTTTGGAGGGCACGTGGATCCAGAGCTTCGTGCCATCCGAGCGGAGCGAGACCGGGCCATTGAGTTCGGTCGTCACAGCGAAGCGGTTCGGTGGTTCCAGCTGGAGGTCGAGTGGCTTGCCGCTGAGGGTCTTGAAGCTGCCGGTGGCCGATTCCACCTTGAGGGTGAGCGATAGGCTCGCGGCGTGCGGGATCTGACCGGCAAGGAACTGCTGGGCTTCGATGAGTCGGCCCACGACGAGTTCCGGGGGAGCCTCCTGGGCAGCGACCGGGAGGGTGAGCAGGGCGAAGGCGAGGCAGCGGGGAGTTTTCATGGGGTGAAGGGCCCGTGGGGGCATTGGGAATTTCGGGGTTAACCTAGCGGAAAATTCCGGAGCAAGGCAAGTGTTCCGGTGGCGCGGGGCAGCAATGGCGAAGCCTGCTTCCGTGCCCGGAGGACGGAAGCAGGCTGACGTCTGGTTACGGTAATGCCGCGGGGCCTCAGGCCTCGGCGGGTTCTGCGGTGGTCTCTGCCGTGACCGTTTCCGCTTCGTCCGCCGGAGCCTCCGCCGTGG
>JBIICE010000253.1:0-5414 GCA_044239025.1 Verrucomicrobiales bacterium | reverse complement strand
CTCGACTGGCTGCCGCCGGATTCCCCTCCCACCCCGGCGTTCGCATTCCGCATCCTCAAACCCGCGGCCGATACCCCCTCCGATTGGCTGACCCGACCGGAACCCGCGGTCTTCACCAGCTACATGGACCATCCGGTCGGACAACTCTGGGCCGCCGTGGAAGCCGCCCGCTGGCCGCATCCGCACCTGCCAGCCGGCCTCCTCACGCATTCCCTCTTCGAACCGGACGAATTCACGGAAGCCATCTGCTCGGACGGTCCACATCTCATTCCGCCGACGGAGCCGGGCCTCGGATTCGGGAAGCTCCTCGACCGGCTTCCCTGGCAGTCACTAGGCGGCCCGGCCACGGTGTTTTTCCCGTCACCCGCCACCGTTCCAGGCGAGCCGCTCTCATGGCATCCCGATGGTCCCGGCATCCTTCTGTCAAATCCACGCACCCCACTCCCGGAAGTGCCGCCTCCCGACGCCATCCCCCGCGGCCACCTCGTCTTTCCAACCTCTGGCAGCACCGGCAGCGGACCGTCGCTGGTCTGCCTCTCCATGCCCGCCTTTCTTGCCAATGCCGCTGCCGTCAATGCATGGCTCGGAGCCGGTCGCGATGACACCTGGCTGCGTGCCCTCCCCACCTTCCACGTCGGCGGCCTCGCCATCCACGCCCGCGCCCACCTCGCAGACAGCGGCGTCGTCATCGACCACGACCGCTGGAACCCGCTCCACTTCACCAACCTCGTGGCCGCCCACCACATCACCCTCGCCTCACTCGTCCCGGCCCAGCTGCACGACCTCGTTACCGCAAGGCTCCCCGCCCCGCGGTCCCTCCGCGCGGTGCTCGTCGGCGGCGGCCCGCTCTCTTCCGCTCTCGCCAGCGACGCCCTCGGACTCGGCTGGCCCATCCTCGCCACCTACGGCATGACCGAAGCATCGTCCCAGATCGCCACGGCCTGCCCGCATGGCGACCCACTCGGCCTTCGGCTCCTGCCCTGCTGGGAAGCCCGCACGGAGGCAGACGGACGACTCGCCATCCGCGGCGCTCCGCTGCTCTCCGGATTCCTCAGGCTCGAGCGTGGCACCTGGCACGTCGCTCCGGCCCGCGCGCCCGACGGATTCTTCCTCACCAATGACCGCGCCCGGCTCGCGGGACGATCCCTCCAGTTTCTCGGACGCACGGACCGTACGGTCAAAGTCCTCGGTGAACTCGTCGACCTCGATGCCGTCGAAAACACTCTGACCTCCGCTGGCATGCCGCCCCACGCCGGCTGCGTCCTGAGCATCCCGAATCCCCGCTCCGGCCAGCAACTTGTCCTCCTCACGGACGCAGCAGAAGCCACCGCCCGGACTTGGCTCAACCTGGCCACGCCACACTTGCCTCCCTTCGCCCGCATCTCCTCCATCCAGACGGTTCCCGAACTGCCAAGGTCGCCGCTTGGCAAAATCCTGCGCTCCCACGCCGCCCTCCTTCTGCCCAGGCCGTCTGCCTCGGGTTCCTCAAGCCACGGCTGACAGGCAACTCCGCGCCCTGCATGGCAGGGTCTGCCGACCGCAGGGCATTCCCGCCGCAGCGAAACGCAACGATGCATGGCGCAACGCTGCATGGCGATCCGGCAGCAGCACCCCATGCCACCGCCCATCCGCCGGAAGAATGCTTCCTGCAGGCGCTTACCGATGACCCGGCCGCAGCCGCACCGCGGTCCCGCAGTACATGCAACGGAACCACCCGAACACCAGCAGATGCAGCGACGCACTCATCACATAGCCAAAACCCGGAATCAGATGCGCCTTCCGGTTCTTCAGGCAGTTCTTGGAATAATACAGCGGACAACTGCAGATCCGGCACCGCGCCCGCATCGCAAAATGCAGCTGCATCATCCCCAGAATCAGCAGAACGCCCGCCCCCACCGCCACCGGCACCTTGTGATCAGTCGGCTGCTCCGCCCTCGTGATCAGCCAGAAAATCGCGCCCAGCGCCGCCAGCAGTGCCAACCGGAAGACCACAGACACCAGCGCCCCCAGCCAGGTGTGAAATCCCCGGGGATGCACCACCCCGCGCCGCACCCACCGCGACAATTCTCCTTTCGGACTCTCGACCCTGAATCGCTCCGGACCATCATTCTCTTCGTCCCCACTGTCCGCGAGACTCTCGCGCGACAGCGCCCTCACCGGAATCCTCCCCGCATTGTAATCTTCAATCGTCGCAAACCGGCTCGGATCAACATTCCGCCACGTCTGCGGTGCCACCTCCCGCTCCTCACGCCCGCCAGAAGCCGAATCATCCCTGCCGGCCGCCACCGACTCCGCACGCAGCGCCGGGGGCACCCACCGCCCCGGGTCCCCCTCACCATCCCCTGCCGCACCACCCTCAATCGCCTCCGGCAGATCATCGAACTCCATTTCCAATTTCCCCTCGTTCCCCACCGCCGCCGCTTCCGCAATCATGGCCGACAACTCGTCAACCGACGGAACCACCCGTTCTCCCATCCCCTTCTGCCAAGCCACCAGAGAAAGCCGCTTATGCAGCGGACCCGCATGCTCCATCGCCAGCTGCCCGGTCTGCTTCACCCCAGCCGCCGCGAGCAACTGCGCCGTTGCTTCCGTGATTCCTGAAATCCTGTGTAAGCTCCTCATGCTCCGATGATATTTTTGTCAGGTATATCATCAGAATGGGTTAAGCAACTATTATCCCTCAAGATTCCTCAGCATTTCCTCCAGTTGTGAAGATTGGATTAACCAGTCAGCCCGCCGCTGCCGGTGTTCCTCCACAACTTCCACCGGAGCCCGGCTCACGAAACTCTCACTGGCCAGCTTGGCGTCGACTTTCGCAACTTCGCTCTGAACTCGTTCCAGTTCCTTGCCCAGGCGCAGCTGCTCCGCCTCCAGATCAATGAGTCCTTCGAGGGGAAGATAGACTTCGCCCAGTGGCGTGAGAGTTCCCGCGGTGTTCCTGGCCTTCACATGCTCAGGCTCCAGACGAATCGTCCCGGCCCCCGCCAGCACGCCCAGCGTCACCAGATCGCGCTCCGCTACGGCACCAGCCGGCTTGAGAATAAAGATCAGATCCCGCCGTGCCGGCAGCCCGCAGGCGGCCTTGAGATTCCGGATGCGCGCCGCGGTTTCATAAACGGCTTCCGCAGCCCGCTGCGCCGCCTCGATGCGATCCGCAGCGACACCCTGCAGCAGGGGCTGCTCTTCCAGCGGCGTCAGGGTGAGGAACGCACCGTCCCGCGCATACCCCATCGTCGACCACAGTTCCTCAGTCACATGAGGCATGTACGGATGCAGCAGCTGCAGGTACCGTCCAAAGACCCGGTCGATGGTTCCCAGCACGGCCAGCCGCGCCCCGGATTGCGCCCCGGACGCCAGATCGGTCTTGGCCGCTTCCAGAAACCGGTCGCAGTAATCCCCACGGAAGAAATCATACAGCAGCTGGGCGGCGTGATTGAAACTGTAGGCTCCAAGCGCATCGGCGTACTCCCGCTGCAGCCGGTCGAGCCGCGCCATGATATCCACACAGAAGACGGAAGCTCCCGCCAGATCTGCTAGACATTCTTTATCAAGTAGTTCGCCACCCTGCAGCTGCCGGAACCGCGCGGCATTCCACAGTTTATTGGCAAAGTTCCGTCCTTCTTCAATCTGCGCTTCGTCGAACTTCACGTCGCTCCCGGTCGGCGCAATCCGCAGCAGACCAAACCTCAGCCCGTCAGCCCCGTACTTCGCCATCAGTTCCACCGGATCCGGCGAGTTCCCGAGCGATTTGCTCATCTTGCGGCCCTGCTTGTCGCGGATGATCGAAGTGAAGAACACGTTCCGGAAAGGAATCTCTCCCTGGAAGGCAAATCCCGCCATGATCATGCGCGCCACCCAGAAGAAAATGATGTCGGGCCCGGTCACAAGGTCGGTCGTCGGATAGAATTTCGCCCGCGTCGCCTCGTCCATGGTCGCATACGGCCACAACCATGAACTGAACCACGTGTCGCAGCTGTCTTCGTCCTGCACCCAGTTCCCGGAATCCGCCGGAGGCTCGGTCCCCACGTGCAGATCGCCCGAGGCCACGCTCGAAAAATCAAGGGTCTCGGCCGACTGCAACTGCTCGGCGCGGTCTTTCCGGTACCACACGGGAATCCGGTGACCCCACCACAACTGGCGGCTGATGCACCAGTCCTTGAGCCCGCCCATCCAGTGCGCGAAGGTCTTTTTCCAGCGCTCGGGCCGGAAGGCAATGGCCCCGGATTCCACAGCCTCGGCCGTTTCCGTAACCCGCGGATACCGGAGAAACCACTGCAGGGAAAGCCTCGGCTCGATGGGCACATCGGCCCGCTCGCTGAAACCCACGTTGTTCACGTAATCCTCTTCCTTCACCAGCGCCCCCAACTCCGCCAGCATCTCGGCGGCCTTCACCCGTGCCTTGAACCGGTCCATCCCATCGAGTCCAGGACACTCGGGACAGTTGATCTTCCCGTCCGGATGAAGCACGTCCCGCACCGGCAAGCCATGACGCTGCCCGATCTCGAAATCGACAAGGTCATGCGCCGGGGTCACCTTGAGCGCTCCTGTCCCGAACTCGCGGTCGACGGCTTCGTCGCCAATCACCGGAATCGCCGCCCGCGGAAACGGACGCCACACGTGCTTCCCGATCAGATCGGCATGCCGCTCGTCTCCGGGATTCACAGCCACCGCCGTGTCGCCCATGAGCGTCTCTGGCCGCGTCGTACTGATCTCGAGAAACCGTCCGGGTTCCTCCACGACCTCATACCGCATGGTGTAGAATTTACCCTTCTGCTGCTTCGGAATCACTTCCTCGTCACTCAGGGCCGTCAGACTCACCGGACACCAGTTCACCATTCTCAGCCCGCGGTAGATGTTTCCGGAGCGGAACAATTCCACAAAAACCCGCTGCACTTCCCGGCTGTAGTCCTCGTCCATCGTGAACCGCTGGCGCGACCAGTCGCAGGAACAGCCGAGCCGCTTCAGCTGGCTGATGATGATTCCTCCATACTTCTCCTTCCACTCCCAGACCCGCTCCGTGAAGGCCTCGCGCCCGAGATCCCGCCGGGTCTTGCCCTCGCTCTTTCTCAGTTCCTTCTCGACCTGCGTCTGCGTCGCAATGCCCGCATGATCAGTCCCGGGCAGCCACAGCACTTCCTTGCCTTGCTGCCGCGCGCGCCGTGCCAGAATGTCCTGCAGCGTATTGTTGAGCACATGCCCCAGATGCAGAATGCCGGTGACGTTCGGCGGCGGAATCACAATGCTGTACGCCGGACGCGCACTCGCCGCATCGGCCGTGAAACAACCTGACTCCACCCAGCGGGCGTACCACCGTTCTTCCACTTCTCCAGGAAGGTATGCTTTGGACAGTTCTGCCATAAGCGAAGCGCCATACCGGACCCCTCCCCTCTCCGCAAGGGACGAAACCACCGTCC
>JBIICE010000048.1:0-21660 GCA_044239025.1 Verrucomicrobiales bacterium | reverse complement strand
GCCGGAATGGTCACCTGCGAGGGTAATCCCGCCACATCCACGCCCGGCAGGGCCGTGCCGCTCACGGCGAGATTCACGGTGAGGGGTTGTGACAGATTCACGGATTGCCTTCTCACCAGAAAAGTCCCGGACGATCCATCTTCGCCGGCGCGTCCAGTTGCCGCCACGGTGACCAGGCGGTCGTCATTGTCGCGGATGGTCAGGGTATGCTGGAGCCGTGCGCCGCTCACCACGGGAGGCGAAGGAGCCTCCAGCAGCAGCATAACGGTTTCAGACGACTCCACGAGGGCATCATCGATGATCACGAGGGGAAGCGGCTTCGCTGTTTCGCCGGGAGCGAATTCCAGAACCCCGCTGCCCGCCGCCAGATCCAGTCCGCTGGCCGAACCGCCCGTGACCTTCCATGCGACCCGCACCGGGAAAGGCTGCGGCGCACTCAGCAGCACCAGTGCCGCCGCGGCATCCGCGGCCCCCTCCGACACGGTCGCCTCCGCCGCCGCAAACTGCACAAACGGGGTCGCTACCGCCACGTCGTCATCCGCAATCGTCAACCGGAAGACCCCGGCACTGGAGGAAACCCGTGCGCCGGAGGCATTGACGAGCCGCAAAGCGAGCACTTCGTCGCCTTCGACGTACGAATCATCCTTGACGGGAACCGTGATCGTCTTCGTCCGGTCGCCGGCCGCAAACACGAGCCTCGTTTCCGTGAAACCATGATCCATGCCGGGCAGCGTCGAGCCACCTTCCACGATGCAGCCGACGGAAGTTTCCCGCGGCAAAGCGGCGCTGAGCCGCACGGTCACTTCCGCGGAACTGCCTGACTCGGAGACCACTGCCGTTGTCTGCGCGAAGGCAAACGAAGCGAGGGACGATGCGTCATTGTCAGCGATCCACAGGGTCGCCGGTGCTCCGGAAGCACCGTAGTTTGCCGACGGCACGATACTGAGCACAAGGGTTTCGGCTCCTTCGGCCGCGGTGTCATCGGTCAGCGGAACCGTCACCCATGCGCCCGCGGAATTGGCGGGGATCGTCACCGTTGCGGGAGCGCCGCTGTAGTCCTGACCAGCCCCGGTGGTTCCGCCGAAGTTGAGACTGACTGTGAGCGGTGCGGAAGACGATTGCCGGCGCCGCACCCAGAACCGCACGGAACCAGCGTCCTCATTCACTTCCGGGAATTCGGCATGGACGGCAATGCCTTGTCGATCGTCGTCGGCCATCTCGATGATGGCACTGCGTTCCAATCCGAGGGTCCATGCGGGATCTTCGAGAAGGCTGATGGCCACGGTTTCCCCGTCCTCGGCTTCAGAATCCTGCAGCGGGGTCACCACCACTTCCGCGGCACCGCCTATGGGAACCTGGATCACGCCGGGCAGCGCTGCGTAGTCCGCACCCGCCACCGCGGTCCCACTCAGCGCGTACCTCACGGCGACACTGCCACTCCCGCTGCCGCGCGCCGCGATCCGGAACACTCCGGCATCTCCGTTCTCGGAAACGGTGCCATCCTGCACGACAAGCTCGAGTCGCGGCAGATCGTTGTCCGCAATCGTCACCGTTCCGCTCGGAACCCCCTCCACGCCATAACCCGGCGCACTGACAAGCTGCAGCACCACGCCATCAGCATGCTCCCCCATGGCATCATCGACCGGCACCACGGTCACGGCCACCGAGGAACTCCCCGCCGGAATGACGGCACTGCCCGCCATGGCGACATAATCAATGCCATGCATCGCCGAACCACCCAGCGCATAGCCGACTTCCAATGCTTCCCGCGTGCTTCCGGTGCGGCTGATCAGGAAAATGCCGGCGTCCCTGCCGGCTTCGGAGGCAGCTGCGTCGGGCACGGTCAGGCTCACCATGGGCAGGTCATCGTCGCGCAGCACTAGGGCCACGGTTCCCTCGGCAGCGGAGCGCAGATACTGCGCGGAGGGCACCACGGTGGCCGCGGCGCTCTCCAATCCCTCGGTCTCATCATCGGGCAGGGCCAGCACGCGGACGACGACCGACGCATCGCCGGCCGGGATCACCACGGGCGATGGCTCGACGCGGAAGTCCACACCTTCGCGGGCATTGCCCTGCCACTGGAGATTGACCACGAGGGCTGCCGCAACCGATCCCGTCCGCCGCACTTCGATTCCCCCGGCCTGGCCACCTTCGGCCGCTGTGAATTCCTCCACGCGCAGCGAAACGAGCGGCAGTTCCGTGTCGTTGTCGCCCATCACCACGGTGGCCGAAGCCAGTCCCTGAGGAACATAGCCGGCTCCATCAAGGAGGTGCAGCTGCAGCGTTTCCGGACCCTCGGCGACCGCATCGTCAACCGGCAGCACCCGCACATCGAGAAATTCCTGACCCGCCGGAATCGTGAACTTCAGGTTTCCGGAATCGACAATCTCGGCGGGAGAGAAATCAAGATCGTCCCAGCCGACAGTGCCGCCCGCAAAGATCCGGAATTCGAGGGGAGAGGCCGAGGCCATGTGCCTCCTTGTGAAGCGCACCACTCCGGCCGCGCCACCTTCCCGGCAATCGCCGGGCAGCAGCGCCATCTCGAGGGCAGGCCGCCGCACTGCCGCAAAATCAAGGCCCGCGAGATCGGCCGACAGGGTCAGGGGCATCCCCGCAGACGCCGTGAAATTCCAGAGCGGATCGACCGCCTTCATCGTCACCGCACCCGCCACGAGCCCGCTCAGCCAATACCTTCCAGCGCTGTCACTCATGGTCATCCGCGTGGCACTGCCACTCTGCGAACCGGTAATCCGGATGCCTGGCAATGGTTCCCCGGCTGGGCCCCGCACCATGCCGCTCACCAGCAGTTCCGCAGTGACGCCCACGGTCATGGGGACGGCGGCCGTGGCCGTCCCTCCCTTCAGGTCGCTCACCGTGCAGCGTGCGGTGTAACGCCCCGCGGTGGGCCAGGTGCGGCTCACTTCCGCGGCATTCGGACCATAGGCTCCGTTTCCGAAATCCCAGGCATAAACAAGGGGGTCGCCATCCGGATCCTCTGCCACCGCCCGGAAGGCCATGGCGACTCCAGCCGCCACGGACGTCCCGGGCGATTCGATGCGCACGGACGGCGGCCGGTTTCCCGGGAATGGCCCGCGCTGCACAACGACGTCGAGCGATTCGGGAACGGTGCGTCCCTTGCCAAGGATGGTGACACTGACTCCGGCATCCTCATCGGTCCAAGTCCGACCCGGCAGCAGCACGCTGTCGTTCTTTCCATCCGGACTGCCCGGCGTCATGTCGAGCATCTGCGCCCCGCCATTCGAACCCCATGAAGTCGTGGCACTGTAGGCATCTCCCCACGGGCCCCACGACACCATCGCCCCATCGCTGAACGAGGCGGGATAACGGGACTTCGGCTGACGGAACTCCAGCCAGTAATTCCGCTCGGAATCCCTCGGGACCTTGAGCGCATAGGCCAGCCCCGGATCAGGGAAACCAGGGGAATCAATCGGATGAATGCGGAAGGCTCCGCTGCCTTCGGCACCCGCCACAAGGGGAGCCGGCAGCCATTGCAGCATGGCCTGGTGCGGTGCCGCGAAGGTATAGGGAACGTCCACATTCCCCATCGTGTCAAAGACGTGTCCATACTCTTCGTTGCTTCCGGAACCCGCGACACTCTCGCCTCCCGTATTCCAGAAGTTCGCATGCCACAGTCCGAGATTATGACTCAGTTCATGCGCTGCCGTCAGGACATTCGACTGCTTCAGCCAGCAACCGCGGCCGCCGATGTAGGCCTGCCCATTGAAGCCACCCGACGCCCCGTCGTAGCGGACCACTTCCAGATCGTAGTGCTTCCAATCGAAACCCGCCGCTGCGGCCGCTGCCCGCGCATCGGCCAGCAGCTTGAGTGCGCTCGCGGAGTCATTGGCCACATACCATGCAGCCGGCTTCGCCAGCTGCATGAGGGGCGTCACGGTCGTCGCGAGGGCAAGGCGGCCCCGGCTCGATTCCATGAAGAAATCGTTCACGCTCTTCATCATGCCATAAACACCCAGATCCGACTGCGGATCCTGTGGCTGATCGGGAAAACTCGCCCGGATGACAAGAACGGTCCGCACCCCTTCGGTCCATGAACGGGGCACCGGACCAGACGGTGGCACGGGGCCACCGGCGGTGCCTTCCCGCGCGAGAATCCCGGCGGCCATGGTCACAGCGTGCCCGGGTTCCGCCAGCGGGATCGCCCGGCCGGCGACTTCCACGGCCGGATGCTCCCGCGAGACCACCGCGGGGCGCGCGGCCGTCTTCACCCATTGCCCGTCCAGTTCGTATGATCCGCCGCGGGCCGCGGCCCCGGGCAGCACTTCGCCGGCGTCCATCCAGCGCCCGGGTTCGTCGCTGAGCGCGAGTTGTCCACCGATGGCAATGCCATGGAAGATGGTGCGCTCCATGGTCCGCTGGGCCGACCGCCGACCGTAGACGTGTGCTTCGAATTCTCTTCCGTCCTCAAGGGCCAGCAGGCGACGCAGCGGCTTGCGCGCATCGCTTCCCGGCCCCGCGCAAAGCACACCGAAATGACCTTCCCCGCTCAGTCGTTCTTCGAGAGAAGCGATCACTTCCGCGGGCAGACCCTGCCGCAGCACCACGGGGAGGGCTTCCGAAAGGGCCCGCCGGGGATCGAGCGGTATCAGCCTCGCCAGCGCAGCGCGGTGCGCTTGGGCCAGCGCCACGCCCTCGGCCACCATGCCGGCCTGCGCACGGTCGCTGGCCTGGGCGAATGCCGCCGCCCATTGCCGCAGTGCGGCGGATTCTTTGCTGAGACGCCCGAGAAGCGCCGGCCGCAGCCACGGACCGCCATCGGAATCGAACCGTGACGTTTCCGCCGGCCCAGCCAGCCTGCTGGCATCCTGCTCCCGCTGTCCCTCCGGAGCACCAAACCACAGCAGCCATGCGACCATAACAGCCGCCGCAGCGGCTGCCACGATTGGAATCCGGGCGTTCATGCCGCACGGAACGCACCGGAACCCGCGCAGCAATGGAGAATCGGATCAGCCGGGCTTGCCACCGCGGTACACCACCGCGGGATCGTAGCCTTTCTGCGGATAGACCACCCGCAGCGCGGCCTCGTCCCCATCCAGTGCCACCGCACGGTAGAAGCAGGAACGGTAACCGGTGTGACACGCTCCTGGTCCACGCTGATCGACCCGGAGCACGAGCGCGTCCTGATCGCAGTCGGTCAGTATTTCGACGATCTTCTGCACGTGCCCGCTTTCCTCGCCTTTGTGCCAGAGTTTCTGACGGCTCCGGCTGAAATAGACCGCCTCTCCGCAGGCGAGGGTACGGCGCAGCGATTCCTCATTCATGTAGGCCACCATGAGCACGGTGCCGGTGAGGGCATCCACGGCCACCGCCGTGATGAGTCCGTCCTTGTCGAACTTCGGCGCAAATCCCGGGCCTTCCTCGATCGCCACCTTGTTGTCGCGTGAACCAAACCGGATGGCTCCGGCGCGCTGCTTCTGATCATCATTCATGCTGCCTTTCATCCCTGCGCTCCCCGGGCATGCAAGCGGACCATCACGGGGCCGCTGGCGCAGCTGGATCGATCTGATCGGTCTGCTTGCCGTCCTGATTCCATCCGAAGATCTTCCCGTCGGCGGTACCTGCGAAAATCCGGCGGCCATCGGGCAGTGCCGCCACGCAGAAAATGGGTGCCGGGGCCTTTCCCACGCTCTTTTCGTTGCCCGTTTCGGAACTCTGGGCACCTGTATGCGGCTTCAGATCACTGAGTCTCCCCAGCGCGCCGTCATCGCCGGCCGCAAGCACGTTGGTTCCCTGCCACTGCACGGCATTCACGGCCGCCGACCGCCCTGTCAGGGTGACCGTGCTTTCTCTGGTCTTCACATCCCAGACCTTGAGTTGCCGGTCCGCTCCGCCGGTCACGAGCTGCGTTCCCTCGTCGTTCAGATCCAGGCCGAGCACCTGACTTCCATGCGCCTCGATCCGCATGGTCTCGCGGCCGGTCGCCACTTCCCAGAATTTCACCATGCGGTCCCCGCCGGCCGTCACCGCAAGGCGTCCGCCCTCGGCCAGCTCGAGGGCAAAGAGGGAATCGTCATGCGCCTTCCACGAACGCACGAGGGTTCCGTCGGCGGTATCCACGACCCTGACGGTTCCCCGTTCTCCGGCGAGGCCATCGGCAAGCACGGCCTGGCTGCTGCCGGGCAGCAGGCGGACGGCCGCAATGCGGTCGGTCAGGCCTTCCCGGATCTCCCGCTGCGGCCCCCATGGCTCAAGCCCCCACACCACGAGCCGGCGGAAGGCTCCGCTGACCAGTTGCCGTCCGTCGGAGGACCACGCGAGACTCTGCACGGGGTCCGGATGAGCCTCGCCACGGTGACGCAGTTCCAAGGGCCCGTCGCCCACGGAGAAAACAAGCACTTCCCGACCCCAGCCGACCGCCAGCTTTGATCCGTCGGGTGCCAGTGCCATGGCCATGACGGGACGGTAGGCGGCGGGGAGCGCCGCGGGATTGACCGGCCGGAGCAGGCCGTCATCCGCCTCCAGCGCAGCAGCATCCCATGGGGCCCCGGCCTGCACCCAATCACTCAGGACGGCCATGTCCTCCACCGCGAGCTGCTTCCTGGGAGGCATGTGCGGGTCGGCGTCGGCTGACAACAGTGACACCAGTGGACTGTCCCCGGGTCGGCCCTCGACCACCGCCTGTCCTCCGGAGCCTCCCTTCATCATGGCTTCCCGTGTGTGCAGCATGAGCCCGCCCTTGTGCTTCGATTCGTTGTGACAGCCGAGGCAGTTCGCCCGCAGCAACCGCATCGCCCAGGCGGTATCGGCACGCACGGCCATGCTCCCGGCGGAGCAGCACAGCGCGGCGATCACAACACCAGTCCACGGATGCCATCGGCTGATCCCGTTCCTGCTCTTCATGACATTCACTGCAGATAGATGAATTCGCTGGCTCCCATCATGCCATGGCAGAATTCCACCCATGCGGTGCGCTCGCGGTCGTCGCCTTCCTGCAGATTGCGCATTTCCTGAAGCGACACGAGGGCGGCAGCAAGTTCCGCTGCGCGCGGGGCACGCTGCAGCCCGGTCGCAAACAGCCATGCGACCCGTTCGGCGTCGCCGGCCTGCGGCAATGCTTCCAGCAGACGCGCCGCCCACCGCCCGGCCTGTTCGCGGACAAAGGGGTCGTTCAGCATGACGAGGGCCTGCGCGGGAACATTGGTGACGCTGCGTCGGCCGACCGCACTGAACGGGGTCGGATAATCGAACGCCACCATCATGGTCGGAAGGAAATTCCGTCGCACGGCGGTGTAGATGCTGCGGCGTCCATCACCATCCAGCGGCCCGCTCGCCGCGGGACGTCCGCGCCCGACCACGAAATCATTGAGCGGCACGGGAACCGGGGGGCCGCCACTCTGCGGATTGAAACGGCCGGACACGACCAGCATGGCATCGCGGATGGCTTCCGCCTCCAGTCTCCGCACGGGCATCCGGTGCAGCCAGACATTGCCGGGATCGGATGCTTCCGTGGCGGCGTCCGCCGCACGCGAACGCCTCGCAAAGGCATCGGTCAGCACCAACCGCCGCAGCATTTTCTTCACGGACCATCCGTCCTGGCGCACGAACTGCCACGCCAGATGATCAAGCAGCGCAGGATGCGTCGGACGTTCCCCGAGCCATCCGAAATTGTCCACGGTGGCTACAAGGCCACGGCCGAAGACATGATGCCACAGGCGATTCACCATGACACGCGCCAGAAGGGGATTCGCCGGATCGGTCAACTGCGCGGCCAGTTCGGCACGGCCGCTGCTGTCGCGCACGGCGATGAGCGGGGATCCGAAGACTGCGGGCAGCCCTCGCGCAGCCACCTCACCGGGGTTCTGGTACTTCCCGCGGTCCAGCACGGCGTCGTCGGTGCCGGTCAGATCAGCCCATGAAACCGCCAAGGCACTTTCCCAGCGGACCCCGGCAGACAGGGCTCCGGTCTCGCGGAACTGCCCGGCTGCAGCGGTCTCCACCCTCTCCATGCTCAGCCCGCAGGATGGCGCACCGCGCACCATCCAGTCGGCCAGCGCCAATTGCTTTCCCTGAAGGCCGCGCCCTGCGGACATGGCTTCGGCCACGGCCTGCATCGAGCCCAGCAGGGATGCGACGAAGGCTTCGGCGGAGGTCACACCTTCCTCGGGCCACCATGGCTCAAGCGCCCGCACCGCCGGAATCTCGCCCGCATCCACGACCATGAGGAGCATGGCTTCACCGTCGCCGGAAGGAGCGAACTCCAGATGCCCGCGGTGACCGGCATAGGCGGACAGATCCTGCGTGACCCAGCGCCACTGGCCTGCGGTGTCGAATTCCGCCCGCAGGCGGCTGTGCAGACCGCCGGTGAGCATGATGTGCCCGTCGACTCCGGCGTAGACCTGAAACTTCCCGCGCATCAGATAGTGCAGCTTTCCGGTCCGGAGCGCGAATTTCGGGGTCCGGAGCGTCCGCCCGGAACGCACGGCCGCGCCCAATTCCCCGGAATCCATTTCGGTCCCGGGAGCCGGGGCCAACCGGTTCCAGAAGGCATCGCGCCATGCCATGCCGCTGACGGCAAGGCCGGCCCACGCACGCCCCGACGGATCCACAAGGGGCTCCCCGGTGCTCACCGCCACCATGGTCGGGCCATCGGCCTTCCATGGCGTCTTCCCGGGCTCGCGGTAATCAGCAATCACTTCCGCGCCGGACGGAAGGTCTGCTCCGGCTCCGGGACGATGCCGCGCCAATGCCTCCGCGAATTTCCCCGCATCAGCCAGATCCGGTTCGCCCAGCAACCGCGCCACCGCATGCAGTGGATGCGATGGACCGGCCGCCGCCGCCGCTTCCCTTTCCCGCTGCCACCATCCCGCCACGGCTTCGCCGCCTGCTGCCGCGTCGGCCGTCGCGCCGTCCGGGACTTGCATGCGCACGGTGGCCCGCAGCTGCGCGACCATTTCCCGCAGCAGTTCGCCGTAGGCCCGGCCCAGCGCGGGAGCATGCCGACGGCGAAGATCCGCGAGCTTCGCGGCCACTTCGCGTTCCTGTTCCATGGTCTCGAAACGCACCTGCCGGAAAGAGGACCCCAGCACCAGCCCACTGAGCGCATGATAGTCCCGCTGTGTGATCGGATCGAACTTGTGATCATGGCAGCGGGCACAGGCCACCGTCAGCCCGAGAAAGGCTTTGCTGAGCACGTCGATCTTGTTGTCGACCCGCTCGCATTCGTCCTGCCGCAGATCGACCGGATTGTGGATTTCTTCTCCCAGAAAGGCCCAACCGGTGCCGAGAACGGACTCATTGCCGCCCCCGGGACCGCGGCGTGCGGGCAGCAGATCACCCGCCACATGCTCCCGCACCAATGCGTCGTAGGGAAGATCGGACTGAAAGGCGCGGATGAGGTAGTCACGATACTGCCACGCGTTGGCGATCAGAAAATCATCTTCGTGCCCGCGCGATTCCGCATAGCGCATCACATCCATCCAGTGCCGCGCCCAACGCTCGCCGAAATGCGGACTCGCAAGGAGACGAGCGACGACAGCCTCCCGGGCGGCGGCATCATCCTGCTCCCGCAGGGCCTTCGCAGACTCGGGATCCGGCGGCAGCCCGGTCAGGACAAAGGATACCCGTCGCAGCCACGTTTCCGGATCCACCGGAGGCGCGGGCTGGAGTTGCTTCCCCCGCAGCGCCGCCTGCAGCATCCGGTCGATGTCGGTACGGCCCGGGCCATCGGGCACTGGCTGCTGCTGCGGGACTTCCCAGAGCCACGGCTGCCGCTCCTTCTGCTTTTCCCAGTGCTTCGGCTTTTCCCGGGTCCCGGCGGCACAGGCATCCCATGACGCCGCGAGCAGCAGCAGCAGGGAGAGTAGGAATTGATTGGTTCGCATCGCGGAGGTTCCGGGGATCGTCTGTTCTACGCTGGCGCAGGCCGCGCTTTTCCCACGCATTCACTCCGCCGCACCCCGCACCTCTCCTTGCCTCCGGCGACTCCCCCTCCCATCTTCCGCGTTTCCCCATCCCGCCACCCATGAGTGTTTTCCTCTCGCTGTTCTCTCCCTGGTGCTGGCGCATGGCATGGCGCGACAGCCGGAAGTCCCGCCGCCGCCTGCTCCTCTTCTCGGCTTCCATCATGGCCGGCATTGCCGCCCTCGTCGCGATCGGATCGCTGCGCGACAGCCTCCTGCTCGCCCTCGAGAACGAAGCACGCGGCATGCTCGGAGGCGACGTCTACGTCCAGGCCAAACGCCCGTTTTCCCAGCGCGCCAACGAAATCCTCGCTGCCGACGGAGCCCGCATCCAGCGGGAGGTCGCCTACACCACGATGGCCCGCGTCGTCGGCTCCAAGGCAGCCCGGCTCGTGCAGGCGCGCGCTGCCGACCCGGATTACCCATTTCATGGCGCGCCCATCACGGACCCTCCCGACGCGTGGCAGCGCTGCCTTGCCGGGGAAGGATTCGTGGCGGACGCCGCTCTCATGGCTTCGCTGGAAATCGGGACGGGCGGCCGCCTCCGCATCGGTTCACTCGAACTCCCGCTCCTCGGCTCGTTCCTGCGCCCACCTCCGCAGGTCTCTCTCATGGGGGCCTTCGCTCCGGAACTCTTCCTGGCCCGGCGCCTCGCTCCGCAGACCGGCCTGCGCGACACAGCCGGCTTCACCTTTCACCGCGCGTGGCTCGTCTTCCCGGACGGTTACGACGTGGAAAAGAATTTCGCGGCCGCTCAAAAATCGGCACTCCGCTCGGAAGGCATCAGCACGGAAACGGTGGAGGGCCGCAAGAAGTCAGCCCGCCGCGTTCTTGAAATCGTCTACAGCTTTCTCAGCCTCATGGCATTCATCGCTCTCGTGCTCGGAGGCGTGGGCATCGCCAGTGCCATGCAGGTGCACGCCTCGGAACGCATCCCCACCGTCGCCACGCTCCGCTGCCTCGGATGCACCGCTGGCCGCGCTCTCGCGGTCTACCTCATCCAGGGTCTCGGACTCGGCCTTGCCGGATCGCTGGGGGGCGTCGCCCTCGGCATGGCCGCGGCATGGGCCATCCCCACGTTCCTCAACCGCGTCCTCCCGGTCACGGTCACCGCAAAACTCGCTCCGCAGACGATCTTCATGGCTCTCGGTTTCGGTTTCCTGCTCTGCGTGTGCTTCGCCCTCCTGCCGCTTCTCCGGGTCAGGCGCGTCCCAGCCATGGCGGCGGTGCGCGCCCAGATCACGGGCGGGGCTTCCCCATGGCGCGACCCCGCGGCATGGATTCTCATCCCGGCGGTCGCGGCTGCGCTCACCTGGCTGGCCATTCAGCTCAGCCCGCCGGACGCCCCGCGCGTGGGCATCGGCTTTGCCATCGCCATCGCGGCGGGGCTGGCCCTGCTCGCCGGAACGGGGGCGCTGCTCATGAAGCTGGTGCGTTTCGCGGTTCGTCCCTCATGGCCCTTTGCGATCCGTCAGGGACTGGCCGGTCTGCACCGGCCACGCAATCAGACCACGCTCTTCCTGATGAGCGTGGGGCTCGGTGCGGCGCTTGTCCTCGTCACCGTCCTCGCCCAGCACCTCCTCACGGGCTTCTTCGATGGCAATGCTTTCCGCGGAAAACCCAATTTTTTCGCGACCGACGCGCCGCCTGACTCCCGCGAAAAGACGCTCGCCCTCCTGTCGGCCAGCGGTGCCAAGGTCGATGGCTCAGCTCCCATCGTTCTGCTCAGCCTCGCGGCCCTCAATGGCCAGACCCTCGACCAGATCCAGGAAAAGGAACGGGGCCAGCGCCCGTCGGGATGGTCGCTAACCAATGTCTACCGCGCCTCATGGAACCGCGAACTGATGGGATCCAGCCCACCACCGACCCCCGGATCTCCCATGCCCATCTCTCTGGAAGAAGGCCTGCTGGGACAACTGAAACTGAAACGCGGCCAGACCATCACTTTGCGCGCCGGTGACCGCGAAATCCTCTGCCTGATCAAACGTACGCACTGGGCTTCATGGGAAAACATGTTCGCGAGCTTCCCGGTCATTTTTCCGGAGGGAGCCCTCGAAGGATTCGACCACACCTGGGCCTTCGCGGCCCGCACTTCGGGAACACGGCAGTCGGCGCTGCTGCAGCGCGACCTCACAGCGGCCATCCCGGGGATCACGGTGTTCGATGTCGCGGCCATGACGGCAATTCTCGAGAATCTCCTCGACCGCGGCATCTGGGTCATCCGGGCCCTCTCGCTGCTCACGGTGCTCACAGGTTGCATCATCGTGGTGGCCATCCTCCTGGCCGGACGCCGCGACCGACTGGAGGAAAGCGTCACGCTGCGCACCCTGGGGGCTTCCCGCCAGCAGATCCGCAGCGTCCTCGTCTCGGAATATGTCATCCTCGGCTTCACGGCCGCCCTCACAGGAGCGGCGCTCGCCGCCGCCTACGCATGGCTCCTCGCTACTTATGTGTTCAAGGTTCCCTTCCATACGCTGCTCTGGCCGCTCGCATGGGCCGTCCTCATCGTGACCTCCCTGACGGCTGCCCTTGGCATGTTCCTGAGCCGCGGCATCGCCAGCCACCCTCCGCTCGCCATCCTCCGGGGATCGGATTAGAGATCAGCCGCTGCCCGCAATCTGCCCCGCCATGAACCGGCTTCCCGAAGAACCCACGGACGACGACGGCATCGTGCGGAGCATCCCCCGCTCGGCTCCCACACCCTCGCCGGATGAACTTTCAGGCCTCGCCCTCGAAATGCACCAGGCCTTCGCACCTGATGGGATGCTCTCGCAGTCGCCCGACTTCGAATACCGCGATGCCCAGCAACGCATGGCGGTCGAAGTCGGACAGGCACTCGAAAAACAACGCCCGGTCATCATCGAAGCCGGCACGGGCGTCGGCAAATCGCTCGCCTATCTCATCCCGGCGGCCACCTTCGCTCTCCGCACGCAGCGCAAGGCGGTCATCTCGACCCACACCATCAATCTGCAGGAACAACTCGTCGCCAAGGATATCCCCATCGTCCGGAAAGTCCTCGGCATTCCCTTATCGGCAGTCCTTCTCAAGGGCCGCGCCAATTACCTCTGCCCGCAGCGGCTCAGCCGCGCCCTGCGCAGCGTCACGGACCTCTTCACCACCGCGGAACACGACGAACTGCGCGCGCTCTGGAAATGGCATCAGGAATCGGACGACGGCACACTCTCGGACCTGACTTTCTCCCCTTCCCCCAGCGTCTGGGCCCAGGTCTGCAGCGAACCCCACGCCTGCTCCCCCAGATCCTGCGGTCCCGACAGCCGCTGCGCCTACCAGAATGCCCGGCGCGCCGCGGCGGCGGCCGACATGGTCGTTCTCAACCACACCCTCTTCTTCACCCTGCTCTCAAGCCAGGATGACATGGGCGCAGAAGGTCAGGGCTTCCTCTTCCCAAACGACTTCGTCATCATGGACGAAGCGCACACGCTTGAAAACACCGCTGCCCGCCAGCTCGGACTCCACATCTCCCAGGGCGGTCTCAAATTCGACCTCCAGCGGCTCTACAACCCGCGTTCCCAGAAGGGCCTCTTCGCCCTCGCGGCCTCGCCCGACGGCGTCCGCGCCACGGCTTCGCTCCTCGAACAGGTCGATGGCTTCTTCACTTCGGTCCGCTCGGCGGCCCACTTCGCTCCGGCCGGAAGGGAGTTCCGCGTGCGCCGCCCTGGCCTCGTGGAGAACTCCCTGAATGCTTCCCTCATGGAGGTCATTTCGGAAATCCGCACGCTCTCGGATGACAAGGAAGCTCCTGACAGCACGGTCACGGAACTCACGGAAATGGGCCGACGCCTGATCGAAACCCGCGCCGCCCTCGAGGAATTCCTCGGCCACGCCCGCGATGGCTCGGTCTACTGGGTGGAACGCTCGGGCATCGACGACCGCAACCTCAGCCTCCACGCGGCCCCGGTCGATGTCGCTCCACTGCTCCGCAATCTCTTCTTCTCGGGCGGCAAAACCTGCATCCTCACGAGCGCCACCCTCGGAGCCGGTGAACCTGGCCTGCGCTACTTCCGCCGCCGCTGCGGCGCGGAGAAAATCCGCGCGGTCGAACTCGGCAGCCCGTTCGACTGGGAACAGCAGATGACTCTCCACCTCGTCCGCTCGGTCCCGGATCCCAACCACCCGGGCTACGAGGCCGCCCTCGAGGAATGGATCCGACACTTCGTTTCCCTGTCACAGGGCCGCGCCTTCGTCCTCTTCACCAGCTACAAACTCATGGAATCCATCGCGGCCCGCATGGAACGCTGGTTCCAGCAGATGGGCTGGAACCTCCTCGTCCAGGGCAAGGGCCGCCCGCGCCACCAGATGCTCGCGGACTTCAAGGAGGACATCAGCAGCGTCCTCTTCGGCACGGAAAGCTTCTGGACGGGCGTCGATGTCCCGGGCGAAAGCCTCAGCAATGTCATCATTACCCGCCTTCCCTTCGCCGTCCCGGATCACCCGCTCACCGCCGCACGCATCGAACACATCGAGGACCGCGGCGGCAATCCCTTCACGGAATACAGCGTCCCGGAGGCTGTCCTCAAACTGCGCCAGGGAATCGGACGTCTCATCCGCACCAAACGCGACCACGGCATCGCGGTCATCCTCGACCCCCGCGTGCTCACCAAGGTCTACGGCCGCACGTTCCTCGACTCCCTCCCCCCGGCCCCGCGCGTCATCGCGGACTGATCCTTCCCGTGCCTTCCGCGCACGCTGGTGACAGCACGGGCCGCCGATTCCGTATGGGGCACATGCGTCTGTCCTTTCCTGTTATCGCTCTGCTCCCGGCCCTCGCCGCCGCCGCCAGCAACCCACCGCCCGATTCCCGCTGGAATGCCGAGGTCCTCGCCACGGGCATGGCCCAGCCCATGGAACTGGAACGGGCCCCGGATGGCCGCATCTTCTTCATCGAACTCGCCGGACGCCTCCGCATCTGGAACCCGGACACGCGCACCGTCACGGAGTCGGCCACCATCCCGGCCTTCACGGAACAGGAAAACGGCCTCCTCGGCTTCGCCCTCGATCCCCAGTTCGCCAGCAATCAGTGGATCTACGTGTTCTATTCTCCCAAGGAGGAAATCGGCCAGCGCCTCAGCCGCTTCTCCATGAAGGGCGACACGCTCGACCTCTCCTCGGAAAAAATCCTCCTCTCTTTCCCCACGCAGCGGCGCGAATGCTGCCACCACGCCGGCAGTGTCGAATTCGGACCCGATGGCTGCCTCTTCATCTCCACCGGCGACAATACTCACCCACACGGCGATTCGGAAGGCTACGCCCCCATCGACGAACGCCCGGACAAGGAACCGTGGGACGCTCAGAAATCTGCCGCCAATCCCAATGACCTGCGCGGAAAAATCATCCGCATCCGACCGCTCCCCGACGGCACCATCGAAATCCCCAATGGCAATCTCTTCCCACCAGGCACCCCGGGCACCCGCCCCGAAATCTACTGCATGGGCTGCCGCAACCCATGGCGCATGAGCGTCGATCAGGCCACCGGCAACGTCTACTGGGGCGAAGTCGGCCCGGACGCCGGCGGCGACGGTCCCCGCGGCCCACGCGGCTACGACGAAATCAATCAGGCCCGCAAGGCTGGCAATCACGGCTGGCCGTACTTCATCGGAAATAATTTCGCCTACGCGGACTACGACTACACCAGCAGAAAGACCGGCCCGAAGTTCGACCCCCTCAAACCGCGCAACGAGGCCCCGGGCAACACGGGTGCCAAGGACCTGCCTCCCGCCGTCCCGGCCTTCATCTACTACCCCTACGGTGCCTCGGAACAATTCCCGGAAGTCGGCCAGGGCGGCCGCTCGGCCTGCGCCGGACCCGTCTTCCACTTCCGCCCGGAATTCGAAAAATCCGGAGGCTTCCCCGCCCACTTCGATAACTGCCTCCTCTGGTGGGACTGGGAACGCCGCATGATCCGCTGGGCCCGGCTCGACAAGGACAGCAACCTCACGGCCATCGAGCCGTTCACCCCGGCCATCCCCATCAAACGCATGCTCGATGCCCAGTTCGGTCCGGACGGCCAGCTCTACTGCATCGATTACGGCGAAACATGGGGTGCCAATGCGGACGCCCGACTCCTCCGCATCTCGTTCACCCACGGTAACCTCCCGCCTTCTGCCACCGCCAAGGCTTCCCCACCCAGCGGCCCACTGCCCCTCAAGGTCAGCTTCTCCAGCGCAGGCAGCAATGACCCGGACGGCTCCGCGGATTCCCTCGCCTTCTCATGGTCACTCAATGGCAAACCGTTCTCGTCAGAACCAAACCCATCCCTCGAAGTCACCACGGCCGGCGACCACACCGTCGAACTCACGGTCACCGACCCCAACGGAGCCACCGCCACGGCCCGGACGTCGCTCGTCGCCGGCAATGCGCCGCCCACCGTCCAGATTCTCTCGCCGTCCGATGGCGATTTCTTCGCTCCGGACCAGCCGATCCAGTGGTCGGCTGCCGTGCTCGACCCGGAAGAGGGGAATTCCAAAGACGCGCCGGATTCCTTCGGCCCGCGCCTCCTTGTGAGCGCTTCGCCCGACCGCGGCGGTCCGGAAGCCCCGGGCCTCACCCTCATGAAGAGTGCGGACTGCTTCAATTGCCACGCCCCGGAACACCGCATCGTCGGACCCGCCTTCATCGAAATCGCCAACCGCTACCGCGGCCAGAAGGATGCCCTCAACGCGAGCGTCGACCGCGTCCAGAAAGGATCCTCGGGCGTCTGGGGGCCCGTCCCCATGCTCCCCCACGGCCACCACTCGCGCGAACAGATCGCCGCCATGGTCTCCTGGGTCTTTTCCCTCCAGCCCGATTCGGAAAAGCCGGTGCTCCAGCGCGGTCTCTCCGGCTCGTTCCCACTCCCGCCTTCGTCGGCCTCGGCCCGCGCCATCACGCTCGAAGCAACCTTCACGGACGCTGGCGAGGCACCCGCCAGCCCGCTCACCCACCGGACCACCATCACCCTCCGCAACCGCCGCACGGAAGCAGAATCCTGCCACTCCCGAAACGGTACGCAGTCGCTCCAGGGCGGCTCGGCCAGCGGCGGCCTCTTCATCGGCGATACCACCCACGGACAGTGGATCGAATTCAAAGGCATCCGCCTCGACCAGACGTCGTCCCTCACCACCCGCACCGCCAGCGGCGGCGCCGGCGGCACCATCGAAATCCACGCGGACAAACCCGACGGCCCACTCGTCGCTTCCATCCCCATTCCCACCACCGGGGGCTGGGAATCATGGCAGGAAATCACCACGCCCATCCCGGCTGCCAACCCTCCCCACGGAAAGCACGACCTCTTCCTCGTATTCTCCAATCCCGGAAAGAGCGGCCTCATGAACCTCGACTGGCTCCAGTTCAACCGCTGAACGCCGGACAAGCCCAGCGCGCAGGCTCTCCCCTGGACGGCACCCCGCCCCTGTGCTGGGTTGCCGCCCCGCCATTTCGCTATGCACCTCCGCCGCTGGTTCCTCTGGTCCCTGCTCTACGCCGCCGCCACCTTCACATGGATCGTCGTCTTCGAGCACGGATACCGCCAGCCCCACTTCGCGGAAGGTGCCGCCCGCGAATTCACCCGGCTCCGCACTACCCTCCACCACTGGATCGCCACCCTCCGCCACTCGCGCTGACTCCACCATGAGCTTCCGCACCGAAATGCTCCAGGTGGCCCGTCTCGCCCCGCGCCTGCTCGGCTCTGCCTCCCCGCTCGTCTCGGATTTCCTCCGCCGCTCCCGCACCCCGGAAGGCGCATGGCCCGACCGCGACGGGAAACCGGACGTCTATTACACAGTCTTCGGAATCGAAGGCCTCATGGCCCTCCACGAATCCCCGGACCACCCGGAACTCGCCCCATGGCTCGCCTCCCTCGCCAGCCAACCCCTCGACTTCGTCCACGTCTGCTGCCTCGCCAGATGCTGGGCCACTCTCCCCAAATCGATCCAGCCCACGGAATCCCTCCGGAAACCGATCGCTGACCGTCTCCTCACGGATTTCCAGACGCCGGACGGTGGCTTCCACCAGCGACCCAACTCCCCACTCTGCTCGGCCTACGGATGCCTCCTCGGATGGACCGCCCTCCACGACCTCGGCCTCCCGCCCGCCCCGTCGGAAAAAATCACCACCTGCCTCCAGAGCCTCCAGACCCCGGACGGTGCCTACGCCAACGAACCAGGCCTGCCCCTCGGCACGACTACGGCCACTGCCGCCGCCATCTCCCTGCACCGACTCCTCCGGCGCCAACCCCCGGATTCCGCCAGTTCGTGGATCCTCAACCAGTTCCACCCAGCCGGCGGCTTCAAGGCCTTCCCTCACGCCCCCATCCCCGACCTCCTGTCCACGGCCGTCGCCCTCCACGCCCTCGACGGTACCCAAACCCCCTTCCCCAATCTCAAGGACCCTCTCCTCGACTTCATCGATAGCCTCTGGTCCGCCGACGGCGGCTTCCACGGCAACTGGACCGACGACGCCCTCGATGTCGAATACACCTACTACGGTCTCCTCGCCCTCGGTCACCTCGCTCTCTGAACCTTCGGCCGCGCCCCCACAAAGGTCTTGCGCTTTATGGGCAATCGGATAGCCTGGCCGCATTTGCTGGACGCCCCAGAGCGTTCCAGTTCCGACCATTTCCTCAACTTAACGACCAACCCATTCTGATAATGCATCCTGCCCTGAGCAACCATGGCCGACCCAAAAAGGCCTCGTCTCTCATGCTGTCCCTGTCTTCGCTCGCGGTCTCCCTCGCGCTTACCGGAGGCTCTTTCGCTCAGGCAGTTCCCGAGCAACCACCGCTCCCCGCCGGCCCGGCCGACGCCCCCATGGCGGAACCCGCAGCCCAGAAACGAGTCAAAAGCGTCGACGTCCGCTTCACTGGTTCCTCCACCGTCGACAAGGCCCGCATCACTTCCAGCATGCGCCTCAAACCGGGCGAAGTCTGGACCCGCGAAAAAGAAGAAGATGACCTCCGCGCTCTCTTCAACTCCGGTGACCTCCTCAATGTCTCCATCGACAGCATCGACGGACCCGACGGAGTCTCGGTCATCGTCACCGGCGAAGCCCGCCCCGCCATGGGCGACCTCGTCTTCGAAGGCAATACCGTCTTCAAAACAGATCGCCTCCGCGACGAGGCCGGCTTCAAGACGGGTACCGTCGTCGAAGAAGCCAAACTCAATGAGGTCCGCGCCAAAATTCAGGAACTCTACCAGAAACGCGGTTACGCAGATACCTCGGTCACCTATTCCGTCGAACCAGGAGCCCAGCAGGGCTTCTCCCGCATCGTCTTCCGCATCGATGAGGGCAATCGGGGCATCCTCAGCAACGTCCGCTTCGAAGGCAATACCGTCTTCTCGGCCCGCCGCCTCAAGACCATCACGGAAAGCGACGACCGCAACTGGATCAAATTCTGGGACCTGAAACGCAAAATCACTCAGGAAAAAATCGAAGGCGATATCCAGCGCATCCAGGACGTCTACGGCGACGCCGGATACTTCGACGCCCGCGTCGAAAACGTGGACCAGGTTCAGGCCTCGGACGCGAAAGTCGACCTCGTCTTCCGTATCTCCGAAGGCATCCAGTACACCACCGGCGGCGTCGGTGTCACGGGCAACAAGCTCTTCGATGCCGCTACCCTCATCCCGGTCTTCCAACTCGAATCCGGCACCACGTTCTCCCTCGCGGACATGCGCTCGGACATCGAAACCATCGAGGATTACTACGGCTCCCGCGGCTACGCCGACGCCAAAGTCACCCCGCGCATCTCGCGCAGCGGTAACCTCATCAATGTCACCTACGGCATCGAAGAAGGTCAGCAGTTCAAACTCGGCCGCATCAACATTGCCGGAAATTCCGCCACCCGCACGGAAGTCATCCTGCGCGAAATGGCCCTCGAACCCGGAGACGACTACAACACCATCAAGGTCAAGAAGTCGATGACCCGACTGCGGAACCTCGACTACTTCGAACAGGGCAATGGCATCGACTTCATGCCGGTCGCTTCCCCGCTCGGTCCGGAATACAAGGACCTCAATATCTCTCTCGTCGAGAAGAAGACCGGACAGGTCCAGTTCGGTGCCGGCTTCAGCACCATCGACAACCTCGTCGGCATGGTGGAAATCACGCAGCGGAACTTCGATATCGCCAACTGGCCCCGCTTCACCGGTGCCGGTCAGCGCTTCCGCCTCAGCCTCCGCGCCGGTACCCAGCGCAAGGACTTCCTCCTCAGCGTCACGGAACCGTACTTCATGGGCCAGCGCCTCTCCCTCGGGGGCGATCTCTTCTGGACGGAACGCAACTTCCTTTCGGATTACTTCGACCAGCGTGATGTCGGAGGCTCCATCAACCTCCGTAAACCGCTCGGCGACAACTCGGACCTCCGCCTGACCTACACGCTGCAGAACGTCGAAATCTACAACATCGGTGGAGACGCTTCCCAGACCATCCGTGACGAGGAAGGCAAATACCTCCAGAGCCGTCTCAGCTCGGCCTGGGTCTACGATAACCGCGACAGCTTCCAGCAACCCCGCCGCGGCCACAAAATCCAGGTCGAAGGTGCCCTCAGCGGCGGCTTCCTTGGCGGCGATGTCGAAGTCTATAACTTCTCCGTAACCGGCTCGAAGTTCTGGAACATGCCCTTCGATACCATCTTCTTCGTCGAAGGACGCGCGGCCGTCGTCGACACCTTCGGCAATGGCGAACGCGTCCCCATCTTCGAACGCGAATTCCTCGGCGGTGCCAACAACCTCCGCGGCTTCGACTTCCGCGATGTCGGACCAAAGGACGAAAACGGCGAACCAATCGGCGGCAATACGTCCGCCTACATCACGCTCGAGTACTCCGTCCCGATCTTCGGCAAAGTGCGCGGCGCGGTGTTCGCCGACGCCGGCTTCGTCAACGCCGACTCGTGGGATTTCTCCTCAAGCGACTACAACGCGAACGTCGGCTTCGGTGTCCGCGCCGTACTCCCAGTCGTCGGCCCCATCAAACTCGACTACGGTATCCCCGTCACCGCCGACGAATTCAACGACAGCAGCGGCCGCTTCCAGGTCCTCATGGACTACAAGTTCTGACCCCATCAGGACCACACCCGCTCCGCAGATACTCGAAACACCGCAAAAAAGGGGGGGCCAGAAAGCCCCCCCTTTTCGCATGCCCCACAACCCTCGGCCGGGGGGCATGCGCTGTCATTGCCTTCCCAGCAAGGGACACAAAGGGACAAAAGAGGTCTGGCCTTCTGTCTACCCCGCTGCTTTCCCTGCCTCCAGAACCTGGCTCACGCCGCCCCCCGGCAAAGCGCCGCCAGACTTTCCGTCCCCTTTGTCCCTTCCAGTCCCTTTCGTCCCTTGTAACCACAAGAGCCCCCAAAGCCCTCTCCCTTTGTCCGAGCCGGGCCCTCGCAGCAGTCAGTTGACAGCCTTGACGATAGCGGGGCGGGACATGCGGCCGCCGGAGGTGTGGCTATAGCCATCCGAGCGCCAGTAGCGCCTGAGGTCGGCGGGAGTGATTAATTGAAGACCGGGCGAGGCGATGGCTGGGTTGCAGAGGACATAGAGGTCATCCTCCGCGAGGTAACCACTCAGCAGCAGGGTGTGGCCGGCTTCCCCGCCCGGGTACTGCGGGCCGATGTACTTGAAATCGATGGCCAGCGCCCGGCCGGCTGCGAGTTCGCTGCGGGCGAAGTCAGTGGCTTGTGCAAAGCCCGCCTCGTCATCGGGAAAAGTGACCAGATTCCAGCGCTGCG
>JBIICE010000047.1:0-21746 GCA_044239025.1 Verrucomicrobiales bacterium | reverse complement strand
ACGAAGCGATGGTCGTGGCGAGTCCTGATTCCAGGGATCCGGCGGGGGTGAAGCCCGTGCTGGTGAGGCGGTCGATGCTGGCGCGCGAGTGGCGGACATCGCCTGGTCGTTCCGGGAGATGGACAATTGAAGCCGTCGAACCAGTGAGGCGGATGATGGTATGGGCGAGGTCCGCGACCGTCATGGCCTTGCCGTAGCCTGCATTATAGACGCCATGGGTTTCCGGGTGGGTCGTGACGTGGGTGATGGCGTCGCAGATATCCGAGATGTGGATGAAGTCGCGGGTCTGCGAGCCGTCGCCGAAGATGGTGAGGGGTTTGTGCTGGAGGGCATGGCCGATGAAGATGGGGACGGCGGCGGCGTAGGGATGGCTGGGGTCCTGACGGGGGCCGAAGACATTGAACAGGCGGAGGGCCACCGTGGGGAGTCGGCCGCTCTGCTGGTAGTAGCGGCACCAGCCTTCGCCGGCGAGTTTGGTGACTGCGTAGGGACTGAGTGGTTCCGGGAGCATGTCCTCCGTTTTGGGGACGGTGGGATTGTTGCCGTAGACGGCGGCCGAACTGGGAAAGAAGGCCTTGCGGACACCGGCCTGGGAGGCGGCCTCGAGGACCGTGACCAGACCGGCCCCATTGATGCGTTCGCATTCCGCGGGATTTGCCATGCTTTCCGGGACGCTCACGAAGGCCGCCATATGGAACACGTAGTCGATTCCCTGCATGGCGGAGCCCACGGCAGTGGCATCGCAGACATCGCCTTCGATGAGATCGGCTGCGATGCCCTTGAGGTTATCCGGGTGGCCCGTACGGAAATTGTCGAGGATGCGGATGCGGGCGCGGTGCTGAAGGGAAGCGGCGAGGTGACTTCCGATGAAGCCGGCACCGCCCGTGATGAGGACATTCATGGCGGGGCCGAGCGTAGCGGGGGCCGGGCGTCTGTCGCGCGGAAAATCGTGGCCCCGGGACTGGGCGGCGGCGGTTTCAGTCGATGGTCACCGAAGATCCCGGGATGGCCTTCTGGAGCGAACTGGCACCGCTGGCCGAGACCCGCGACTTCCAGAAATAGACATTCTTCAGTTTCCGGAGCGACTGCAGGGTGGTGAGGGCGGCGTCGCTGACCTGCGTGCTGTGAGCGCTGAGGAAGTCGAGGTTGGCGAGGCCCTTGAGGCTGGCGATGCCGGCGTCGCTGACGGAGGTGCCATTGATGCTGAGTCTGGTGAGACGGGGGAAGGTGCCGATGACCGCCATGGAGGCATCCGTGATCTTCGTGTGGCTCAGATCGAGTTCCGTGATGTTGGCGGCGAGTGGTTTGAGCCATTCGATTTCCTTGTCCGTGACGCTGGCGGCATTGGCGACCCATTCGACGCGCACGAGTTTGCTGTCGGTGGCGACGGGTCCGGCGACGGCACCGAGGTCAGTCAGTTTCTTGAGAGCATCAGCCGGAGGGGTCGAGAGGCCCGCGGCGAGGGGGTCTGCGGTTTTCTTTGCCGGTCCGGCGACTGAGGTGGTGGTGGCAGCGGCGTCCGAGCCCTTCCAGTCTCCGAAGCTGGCTCCTTCGGCGATCCAGTTCTTGATCAGTTCGATTTCCGGGAAGGTGAGAGGTTTGCCTTTGCCCTTCGGGGGCATGGCGTCCTCGTGTTCCGGGGGCAGGAGGATGCGCTGGAAGACGAGGCTTTTGTCCGGGTCGCCTGGTTCCACGCCGGGGCCGCTGCTGCCCCCCTTGAGCATGTGGGACGGGGCATCCATGCGGAAGCCGCCTTTGGGATTCTGCATTTTGCCCGAACTGTCCTTCAGGGGAGCCTTGTGGCATTCCGCGCAGGCCTTGCCGAGCACCGGAAGGATCTGGGTACGGAAGCTGATTTCGGCGATGGCTGGCAGTGAAGTCAGCAGCGGGACCGTCAGGAGCAGGCGGATCATGGGCAGAAACGGAACAGAAACGGAGCAGGGCAGAACCGTGGAAAAGGCGGATTCGGTGTCAGGCGAAGAGACTCGTGATGGGTTTGCCCTTGTCGGCGATGGTGAACGGTCGGCCTGACGGAGAGACGACCACCTGATCGACCGGCAGGCCGAGGGCGTAGGCGATGGTGGCATTCAAGTCCTGAGGGGAAGTGAGTCCTTCGACGACCTTGGAGCCCTTGTCGTCCTTTTTGCCATAGAACGAGCCGCCGGTGACGCCGCCGCCCGCCATGAGGCAGGAGAAGGCCTGAGGGAAGTGGTCGCGACCGTCCTGGTGTTCCGAGATGATTTCCGGGGTGCGGCCGAATTCCGTGCCGAGGACGACGAGGGTATCCTTGAGCATGCCGCGGCGGTGGAGGTCCTGGAGCAGTCCGGCGAGGCCGTCGTCCAGTTCCTTGGCGCGGGCGGGAACGGCTGTGAAATTGTCGTAGTGGGTATCCCAGCCGCCGAGAGTGACCTGGACGAAGCGGACGCCGTGTTCGACGAGACGGCGGGCGAGGAGGCAGCCCTGACCAAAGCGGGATTTCCCGTAGAGTTCCTGCATTTCGGTGGGTTCCTTGCCGATGTCGAAGCCCTTGAGGTCGTCGCAGCGCATGAGCCGGAGGGCATCGCCGTAGAGATTGCTGTGTTCGCGGATCGAGACATTGCTGATCTGGGCGTGGAACTGCCGGTTCATGGAGTCGGCCAGCTTGAGTCGTTTTTCGAAGTCAGCCTCGCTGATCGAGCCTGGCCGGGTGCTGTCCTGGAGGCCCTGGCCGGGTTCGCCGATGGGGACGCCCGAGTATTTGGCACCCATGAAGCCACCGGCCGCCTGATTCGGGTCGGTGGAAATGGCCACGTAGCCGGGGAGGTTGGTGTTCCGTTTTCCGGCGAGGCGGACGACCCATGAACCGAGGGCGGGGTGCACGATGGTGCCGCGCATGACATAGCTGCGGGTGAGCAGGTACTGGCCTTGTTCGTGGGCACCCTGGGTGGTGTTCATGCCGTTGAGCAGAGCGATGTGGTGCATCTGCTTCGCGGTTTTCGGGAGGTTTTCCGACAGTTTCATGCCCGTGACACTGGTGTCGATGGGCTTGGTTTTGCCGAGGACGTCCGCTTTCTTGCCCATCACATCGAGGGTGTCGAGGTGGCTCATCCCGCCCGACATCATGAGGAAGATGACGCTGCGGGCGGCGCGCGGGCGGTTGGGGACGAAGTCGGCACCGTGGGCGATGCCCGCACCGGTCATGGGGAGCAGCGAGACCCCGAGCGCCGATTTGGCGATGCTCGCGAGGAGGCTGCGGCGGGTGAATTCGTCGGCTTGGTTGGGATTCATGGTGGGGGAAGCGATGGGGTTGGGAAGGAGATACCGAGTCTGATGCGGATCAGAGGATGAACATGAACTCGTTCGAATTGAGGAGGACGTAGAGAATGTTCTTGATGCCCTCGCGGCCTTTTTTCGCTTCCGGGAGGAGGAGGTCGAGTTCCGCGGGAGTGGGGTAGCGGGTGAGGACGGCGAGGAAGGCCGCCTTGACCTTGTCCTCGGGGGAAGCGGCGGCATCGATGGCCTTGTAGACGACCGCCTTGGATTCGGCGATGATGTTCTTTTCGACGTGGCCATTGATCAGGGAGAGGATCTGAGTGACATCCGATTCATTGGAGCCTCCCTCGATGACTTCGCGGCTCGACTGACCGAACTTGCGGAGGAAGTGATCCGGCGGGGTGGGGGCCGAGAGTTCCGCGGCGCGGAGCAGACCGCCATTGTAGCCATTCCATTTGGCGGAGTCCTTGGTGGCAGCGGCGGCATTGCTGTCCTTGGCCGACATCATGCTGTTCATCATCATCATGGAGTCGCCGCCTTTTGTGGAAGGGGAGTAGGAAATGACCTTGTCGACCCAGGCCGAGATTTCGGCAGGCTTGAGGGAAGCGACCTCCTTGTAGACGTCGTATACGGTTCTTCCGAGGTTGCGTCCGGCGACGACAGCGGTGGGGTTGAGGGCCGAGCCTTTGCGGTAATCGATGTCCGGGACGACGAGGGTGGCCATGGAGTCCCAGACCTGTTCCGCGTTCATGCGGCGGACGGCGCGCCCGTGGAAGGTGTAGGGCATGCGCGGGTCGACCTGATTGGCATTGGTGCCGAGGGCGTAGGTTCTCGTGTTGAAGAGGACCTTCTGGAACGCTTTGAGATCAAAGCCGCATTCCTTGAGGGTGGCCTGCAGGTGTTCCATGACGGCGGGGTTGCTGATGACCGTCCCGGGGGTGTCGCGGGTTCCTTCGACGAACTTGTCGACGGGCTCGAAGAGGCCGATGCCCATGGCGCGTTTCCACAGGCGGTTGGCCATGAGCATGGAGAAGCGTGGGTTATCCGGGGACGTGACCCATTTGGCGAATTTCTCACGGGCGTCGTCGATGGCCTTGTTCGAGCCATTGCGGGCACCGGGGAAGAGGGATTTGGCTTTGACGAGTTCGTCGGGTTTGCCTCCCTTTCCTTTGAAGTCCATGGGCAGCTTGATGACACCGTCTCCGCCTCCGGCGACGCCGAAGTCGTAGATGTTGTCCATGAGCCAGCGGTAGATCTCGCGTTTTTTGGGATCGGGATTCTCGTTCTTCCCGTTGTACTGTTCATTGACGTACTTGCGGCGTTCGTCATTGGAGCCCGTGCTCATGCCGTGGGTGAAGGCCGCCATTTCGTAGAAGTCGGTCTGCTTCCATTTATCGTACGGGTGGTCGTGGCACTGGGCGCATTCGATGTGGGTTCCGAGGAAGATGCGCGTGGTGTTGGCCATGTTGTCGAGCGGCATGCCGCGGTCGCGTTCGAAGTAGCCGACGGCTCCCTTGCCTTCCTCCCAGCCCCCGCCCGAGGTGGTGAGGAGTTCGAGGGTCATTTTGTCCCACGGCTTATTGGTGGCGACGCTTTCACGGATCCAGCGCAGGTAGGGTACGCCGCTGCGCGTACCGTCTCCGAGGCTCGAGGTGGCGCGGAGGAGGTCTGCGAAATAGTTGTAGAGGTGGCTCACGTAGCCTTCCGAGTCGAGGAGTCGGCTGACGAGTTTTTCCCGTTTGTCCGGGGCCGAATCGTCGAGAAAGGCCTTGGCTTCTTCGTGGGAGGGAATCCGGCCGATGGCATCGAGGTAGAGGCGGCGGAGCCAGCGGGCGTCGTCGGCGGCGGGCACGGGGGTTACCTTGGCCTTCTGAAAGCCGGTGCCGACCCGTTTATCGATTTCGAGGGCGTTTTTGCGGATCCATTCCTGGTCGTTGCTGAAGTCGGTCTGTTTGCGGGCCAACTGGGCGTGGCTGGTGAGGGAGAGCGCAGCGGCGGCGAAGGTGGTGCAGGCGCGGAGAGTGAGACGGATCCTGATCATGATGACGTGGGTTTGCCTTTAGTTACGATGCAATGGTGACAGATGACACCTGAGACTGGCGTGAAAGTGACGCAAATCGGCAGGAAAGGCACGCAGATAATTCGGGTTTGGAGAAGGGGTGGGTCCCTTGTGGACAAGCGGTCATGGCGGTGGAAGAAGGTCGGAATGAGATCGGAAGCCATTGAATTGCTGCGGGAGCTGACTGAGGCGCACGGGGTGCCGGGGCACGAGGATGCGGTGCGGGCGATTTTCCGGCGGCGGCTGGACGGGAGGGGGGACTTCCGGACCGATCGGCTGGGGAGCATAGTGTGCGAGCGGGCGGCGCCGGAGGGCGGCGGTCCGCGGGTGCTGGTGGCGGGTCACTGTGACGAAGTGGGGTTTGCGGTGCAGCAGATCACGCCGCGAGGGTTTGTGAAGCTCGTGGCGCTGGGGGGCTGGTGGACGCACACGCTGGTGTCGCAGCGGGTGAGGATTCTGACGCGGAGCGGTCGGGAAGTGCTGGGGGTGATCGGCTCGACGCCGCCTCATTTTCTGAGCGAAGGACAGCGGGACAAAGTGATGGGACTGGAGCAGATGTTCGTGGACATTGGGGCGGGGAGCCGGGAAGAAGCCGAGGCCTTTGGGGTCGGGCTGGGGGATCCGGTGGCACCGGACAGCGCGTTCACGCCGATGGCCCATCCTGATTTGTTTCTGGCGAAGGCCTTTGATAACCGGGTGGGGATAGCCGCGGCGATTCAGTCGATGCTTGAGCTGGCCGGTCGGGAATTGCCGTGTACCTTGCTGGCCGCGGGTTCGGTACAGGAAGAAGTGGGGTGCCGCGGGGCGCAGACGCTCGGGGCGCTGAGCCGGCCGGATGTGGCCCTTGTGATGGAAGGGACGCCCGCGGATGACACGCCCGGGATGGATGTGGCGGAGAGTCAGGGACGCCTCGGTGGAGGCGTGCAGATCCGGGTGCTTGATCCGTCAGCGATCATGAACCGGAGGCTGGTGGACTTTGTGGTGGGGGTGGCGCGCGAGGCCGGGATTCCGCATCAGGTGGCGGTGCGGCGGAGTGGGGGGACCGATGCGAAGAGCCTGCAGTTTACGGGAGAAGGGGTGCCGTGTGTGGTGCTGGGGACACCGTCGCGCTACATTCACAGTCACAATTCCGTGCTCCACATCGGGGACTATCTGAGCGCCGTGCGCCTTGTGAACGCCGTGGTGCCGAAACTCGACGCGGCCACCGTGGCCTCGTTCACCGACTGGTGAGCCGGTGGCGACGGGGTACGGTGGCCGCGTGGTGTTTGCTGGTGCGAGGACCGGGTGAGAGAGCCCTTTTTCAGTTCAGTCGGCGGACCCGGTAGAAGAGCCGATCGGCCTGGGCCGGGGCGGAGGAATCCGTGAAGGTGGTGGATCCGGCCAGGCCGGTGACCGTTCCTGGCAGCGTGGTCCATGGGCTTCCGGGGCTTGCGGAGCGTTGGATTTCGTAGCTGGAGCCAGCGGTGGATTCGAAAGTGAGGCTGACATTTCCCGGGCTGTTGAAGGCGACCGCGAGGATGCGGAACGAAGCGGACGGGGCTGGCGGGGCGACGCTGCTGACTCCGTTCATCATGATCGAGCGGATGGCTGATTCCGGGAGGGCGTCGCGGAAGAGCGCGACATCGTCGAGTTGGCCCGTGAAGTAGAAATTGAGGCCATCGTCCTGGCCTGCGCCGATGTGGAGCGGTTCCTGTTCCGTGGTGCCATTGGGGCTGTAGCGCGGGGTGGCGATGGCGGCTGAGGTGGCCACGGGAGAGCCATCCACGTAGAGCGTTTTCGTGTTGGTGGCGGCGTTGTAGGCGATGGCGAGGTGGCTCCATTGTCCCGGGGTGACAGCCGGGCCATCGAGGACATCCCAGCCGGGGTTGCCGTCGCCGCTCCAGAAGCTCCAGACGCCTGCGGCATCGTTGTAGAGGATGAATCCGTGGGTCTGGACGCCCGCGCTGACATCGTCGCGGCTGGTGATGGGGGACGCGTAGCCACCGCCGGCGAAGGTGGGTTTGGCCCAGAGAGTGACCGTGAAGCTTTCCGGGTTGAGGGCCTTGCTGTAGGGCACATCGAAGCGCGAGAAGCCATCGAATTCGTGTCCGCCGCCCGTGACTGGCGAGGCACCTTCCGAGGGGAACGGCGTACCGGCAGCGACCCCGTGGTGACCATTGCCGCTGGCGTCATTGCCATCGGCGTCGAGAGGCCACCATGCGACCAGCGGGTTTGCGATGGTGACCGTGACGATGATCGGGAGGGTGATCTGGGGACGTTCCGGATCGTTGGTGACAGCGCGCAGGGTGGTGCGGAAGACCCCGTCAGCAGCGAAGCGGTTGAAATTGAGGACGAGTTCCGCCTGCGATTTCGGTGCGAGCGGGCTGGGGTTGGTGGCGACCGAGAAGCTGGCCGCCTGCGGTCCCGAGAACGAGATATCGGTCAGGCTGAGCGCATTTGATTCCCCTGCGTTGCCGAGGGGGATGCGGATTGTCTGCGGGGCATCGGTGGGCGGGAGCGGTCCGGCCGGGAAGGCATCGGCGATCGTGATCTGCGGGTTGCGGACGGTGCCCGTGAGCCGGACCGAACGGGTCGGGTTGAGCGGGTCGTTGGTGGTGATGGTGAAGGATGCGTCGAGTGCTCCGCTGAAGGCACCGGGGGCGAGAGCGTAGGTGACGGTGCCGGTGGCTCCGGGCGCGAGGCTGGACGGTTTTGAGACGACCGAGAAGAGGCTGGACTGGGCACCTGCGGGAGAGACGTCCGAGATTGTGAGCGTGCGGGTGGTACCGAGGTTCGCGATTTCGAACGAGCCCGTGGCTGGGGCACCCGAGGAAGTGATGGCGAGCGATGGCGGAGCCGAGAGTTGAGGATCGACTGCGGGAGTGACTTCGAAAGCGACTTCGCCGAGACCGACACGGTCGCCGCCCGGGCCGGCTCCGGTACCGAAGTAGTTGTCGAGCGGGGTGAGTTCGACGTAGCGGGCGCGGACGAGGCGACCGAAGGAGAGGCTGTGGCGTTCTGCGAAGCCGAAGGGGAGGACGAGTTGCGGGGCGAACGCGATGGAAGTTCCGACGGCCGCCGGGCCCTCCGCTGACGTGGCGAAGCGGAGGCGGAAATCCTTCATGCCATTGGCATTGCCGGTCGAGTAGCCCCAGAGGCTGATTTCGCTGAGGAGCCGGTCCTCGCCGAGGTCGAAAACGAAGACTGGAGCCGGGTCCGGGACCGGGCTGAAGTAGTCGCCTGCGCCGCCGTTCGGGTCGTTGGTGACCCAGAGCATGGAGCCACCGGCACCGGGGAGCTGGTTATGCGGGGCGAGGGCATCGAAGCCGACGCCGATGCCCTGGATGAGGTTCCATTCCGGGAAGAAGTCAGTCGCCTGGGTGGTGCCCACGACTGAAGTGATGGGGTAGAATTCCGAGGGTTTGCTTGCGGTGACCGCGATGGTTTTGGGGGAGGCCGGGTCATTGCTGACGAGCGTGAGGATAGCCTCCATGCGGGACGGTTGGCCTGCGGGATTGACGCTGATGGTGAGGGTTCCGTTTCCGAGCATGCTGATGGTCTCCGGGAGGGACACGAGGGAGAACGCAGCGGCGTTGGGACCTGAGAAAGTCGCGCTGGTGATGGTCAGCGGGGTCTGGCCGGTATTGCCGATGGGGATGGCGAGTTGTTCCGGGCCCCCGGAATTGGCGAAGAGTCTGACGGATGCCGGGGCGTCGAGGGTAGCGGCGGAAGGGATGGGTCGGTCTTCGAAGGCGACTTCGCCGAGTCCGACGCGGTCGCCTCCGGGCGGGGCGATGCCGAAGAAATTATCGGTCGGGGTGAGTTCGACGTAGCGGGCGCGGACCACCTGGGAGAAGCTGAGGCTCTGGCGAGGGGTGGCCGGTTTGGTGATGGTGAAAGTGGGGTTGTAGCCGATGGAGACATTGAAGCCATTGGGGCCGTCGGCAGCGGTGGCGAAGCGGAGGGAGAATTCGCGGGCCCCGTTGCCATTGCCGTCCGAATATCCCCAGACGCTGATTTCCGAGAGGTCGCGGTCCGAGCCGAGATCGAAGATCAGGACAGGGGCCGGGAAGGGGAGCGGGCTGAAGTAATCGCCGGTTCCGCCATTGGGAGCATTGGTGACCCATGTCAGTGAGCTTTGGCGGTTGTGGGGTTCGGCCGCCTGGAAGCCGACGCCTGGGCCTTCGATGAGTCGGGATGCCGGAAACAAGTCCGAAGCAGCCGTCGACGACGAGACCCCGGTGATGGGGAAGAACGAGTCGGCCCGGAGAGGGCCGGCTGCGGCGGCGAGGCCGAAGGCGAAGAGAAGAGCACGTTTCATGGGAATGCGGAGGTTTGGCGGGGCTTGGTCAGGGAACGGGCGGAAGGATTTCCGTGCGACTCAAGTGAGGGAGGCAGGAATGGTGCCGGAGTCGGGCACAATCCGGCAAGATATGAAATTTGACGGGAATGCGGGTAACCGGAGCCGGGGTCGCAAAGAAAAAGCGCCGTTCCCCCGGAAGGGAACGGCGCTCAGCTTCTGATGGCCTGCGTGGCTGCAGTGCCTTGATGGCCTGCGTGGCTGCAGTGCCTTGATGGCCTGCCTGCTTACTTGGCTTCGGCCTTGGGGGCTTCCGTGGCGGGGGTTTCGGCCTTGGGGGCTTCGCCTTCTGGTTTCGGGCCACCGGGTTTTTTGGGGCCGCGGGTTTTGAATTCTTCGAGGGTCAGTTTGCCATCGGCGTCCTTGTCGAGGCGTTTGAACATGGCTTCGGCCTTGGTGGCGTCCTTCTGGCCCTGCGGGCTGGCCTTGAATTCGTCGAGGGAGACCGAGGCATCGGCATTGGTGTCGAGTTTCTTGAATTGGGCTTCCGGGTTCGGGCGCTGGCCTTTGCCGGGGCCGCCGGGGCCTTTGCCTGCGCCGGGGCCGCGGCCGGGTTTGCCGGGTTTTCCTTCCGCCTGGGCGAAAGCGAGGGCAGGGATGACGAGGAGAGCGAGGAGGATGGATTTCATGGGGTGAAGAGAGACAGGAATCTCGGATTCAGGTGTGTTCTGTAGGGGTGTTCTGTGTGATGTTGAACGGGATGAAGCGATGGGCAGCATTCCCACTGTTCATGGCGACGCAGGGGGTAGTCCCGTTACACGTGAGTGCGGAAAATCTTCGTTCCGTGGGGATTTCAGGGGGCAGCGGTGATTGCTTCGCGGAAGGCGTCGGGGAACTGTGTCCATGCTGCGCCGAGGGAGGCGGCCGTTTCCTTCATGTCGATGGATTTTCCGGCTTCCGTTGGTTCGGCGAAGTCATTGGCGGCGAGGGTGAGGCTGAGGAGACCCGATTTGATGCCCTGAGGCGACTGGCAGAGAGCGACCGCGAGGACATTCTCCTCCTTGAGCTGGGCCGTCCATGAGACCTTGAGGGGCGAGACGCGCGATTTGCGGATGGTGGGCGTCAGGGAGTTCGGCGGGAGGTCGACGCGGTGGATGGGGTTGCCATTGAGCCAGATGGCGCAGGCATCATCGGCCGTGATGGTGGCGAGGAGGCTGCGTACCCTGGCGGGATCGGCTTTGAAGCGGAAGCGCAACCAGCGGAGGCTGGCTGGATTCAGCGGGGCCGCGATGCCTGGAGAGCCGGGGATCGATCCCCAGCCGGCCGGGCCGGTGGTTTTGGGCCATGAGGAATCATCGAAGTCCGGGCGGATGGCATCGGCTTCCGATGGGATGGAATTATCCGGGTTGGTGGCGGCCTCCGAATTCAGGCTGATGAGGTCGATGGGGGCGACCGGGTCCCGGGCGGCGATGCGTGCGGTGCGGAGTTCGGTGGTGATGCCGGCGAGGAGGGCCGCGGTTTCGGCATTGGGCGAACGGTAGCCGAGGCGGCTGGCGATGGACCATGCCATGGAGAGGGAAGTGACCGCTTCGCTGTGCTTGCCGAGCCGGGTCTGGGCCTTGGCGGCCGTCTCGAAGGCGACTGCGGCTGACTTCCAGAGTGTGAGATTTTCCGGGGTCATGTTGAGGGCCCTGGCCGCGGGATCGAGGGCGGCGACGAGGCCGCCCTTGCTGAACGCGATCTGCTGCTGCAGGGCCGCGGAGAGGTTCGAGATGCGGTTGCGGGTGGCTTCCGGGACTGAAGCTTCTGCGAGTGTGGCTTCGGGGAGCGACTGCAGGGCTGCGAGGGCTTCTTCGAATTTGGTGGCCCGGTCGAGGATTTCGGCGCGGGTCAGAGTGAGGGCCGAGGTGGCTGACGGGGAATTCCGGGGGGCGCTGGACTGGGCACTGTCGAGGGCGGCCATGGCCTGATCCGTCTGTCCGGTTTCCGCCATGAGGACGGCGAGTTCCATGGCCGTGCGGCCCTCGCGCGGGTGGGATTTCATGAGTCCCGGGGCCGCTGTGACGAGGTCGCTGGCCTTGAAGACGCCAGCGGAGACGAGCGGCGAGAACCATGGGGACTCCGCCTTGTCCGGGCCGGGCCATGCGATTGGCTGATCCAGCGTGCGGAGGAAAAGCATGGTCTGCGAGACCTTCGTATCCTCGGCGATGGGGGGCCATGAGGCGAGTGCGGCGGTGAAATCGTTCGGGATGTTGAGCGATTCGAGGGCGCGGACGAGCCCCGTGCGGATGCGTTTCGGGGTGGCGGCGGCTTCTGCGGCGAATTCGTCCATGCGGTCGTCGGCGGCGTGCTGGAGCATGGCGCGGAGGAGGCGGCGGCCGAGGGGTGTTTCAAAGGCACCCTGATTTTCCTCCACGAGGGCGACGGCGCGCCATGCCTTGCGGAGGCGGGCGCGGCCCGCGGCGTCCGCTGATTTCCAGAACGCGGGAGAAGCCTTTTCGCAGGCTGGGTAGAGCGAGCGGATGGCTTCGCGGAGGTAGCCCGACTGGCGGTTCGCGGCATTGGCTCCGATCTGTTCCATGGTTGCGCAGAGGGCGTCGAGGTCGCCTTTTTCGAGTCGGTTACCGAGGCTGGCCGTGAAGAGCCGGATGCGGCGGCTGCGCTGCTGGGATTCCTCGACCTGGGTGATGGTGCCGAGCGTCTGCTGAGCGGCCCATGCGTCGATCTGGGGAGCGGCGAGGGCGATGGCTTCCGGTTCCTCGAGGAAGATGCCGAGGCAGCGTTCGAGGGCGAGCGGGTTGCGGAACGTGGCCGGCATGCGTGCGGCGAGTTCGCGCAGGCGTTCCTTGCGGGTGGGGGGCTTTTCTGCGGCATCCGGCTTGGCAGGCGTGGCTGAGTCCGGGATGCTTGCGAGGACAGTGGCGGCGGAGAAGCGTTCCTCCTCCGAGTCGAATCCCGCGAGGAATTCGGAACGGGCCTTTTCCTGATCCGGGAGCCAGGTGGCGGAAGACTGGCGCGGGGCACCGAAGAGTTCCTCGCCGCCGAGGCGGAAAATGCGGCGGGCGAGGTCGTGGCGGCCCGAGATCACGAAGCGGTGGAACCATCCGCTGTCGGCGATGCCGCGGGCCGAAGCCATCAGTTTGGCGAGGGTGGCGTCGTCATTGAGACGGAGCGCGAGGGGGACGATGAGGCGGAGGATTTCCGGGTCACCCGGCTGCGGTCCGCGGTAATTGAACGAGCCGCGGGGGTTCTGGCGGGCCAGGGTGGCGCGGCCCCATGAAGAGAGGAGAGATTCGGCCACCGGGCGGTCCGTTTCCGGAAGATCCGCCGTGCCCGAGGAATCGCTGAAGGCGCTGAGGATGGTGGTGGCGCAGGCCGACGGGACCGGGACCTGCTGCTGCCATGCCGAAGCGAGGAGCGAGGCGAGGTGGCGGTGGAGGTCGGGAGAGCCCGGGTGGGTGAGGAAACCGCTGCGTTTTCCGAGGAGAGCGGAGCCCGTGCTGAGGCGGAGGGCGAGCGGGACGGTCTCGCTGCGGAGCCATGGTTCCACGATGGCGAGGAGAGGAGCAGCGCCTGCGGCCGGGAGGTCGCCATTTTCCGGTTTTGCCGTGGCGAAGGTCTCGGCGGCTGCGATGAGGGCGGCGACCGCCTGGTCCGGTCCGCCTGCCGAGGCGCGTGCCGCGAGCAGTTTCCGGTCGTCGTCGTCGTTCCGGTTGGGGAGCTGGGCGAACGACGAGACGAGTCCGGCGGCGAGGGCCGGGAGGTTCGCTCCCGCTGCGGTGGCGATGCCCGCCATGCGTTCCGGGTCGAAGCGCAGGATTTCCGGTTTTTCGCCCGGAATCGTGGCGGCCGCGATGGCGCTGGAGCCGAGGGCGGCCTGCAGTTCCGGCCGCCATTCCACCGGGAAGCCCTCAGTGGGCGTGGTGGCGCTGAAGACGAAGTTGAGGAAATGGAGTGATTGTTCCGGGGAAGGCGCGTTGGTGCTGCCCTGCGGCTGAGCGACCTGGGAGAGGACGTAGCCGAGGACGCTCGATCCGTCGCCGTAATCGATCTGGGAAGGCATGCCCGCCTTGCGGTTTTCCGAGACGAGGGATCGGGCGCGGAGGAAAACCGCCGTCGCTTCCGCAGGCTTGCTGCGGGCGAGCGGGTTGAGGAAGCGGACGATGCGGGTGCTCAGTTCCTGGTCGCCGGGAGTGTTCTGGAGTCCGCGGGTGGGGGTACGGGGTTTGAGGAAAGCGGCGATGGCCTCCTCGGCGTTCCCCGAGCTGGTTTCGGTGGCCCATGCGGTCAGTGACTTCGCGGCCTCGTTGCCGCTGGCCGAGCTGAGGCGCTGGTCGAGGATGAGGATCATCGCGGCGAAATCCTGCTGGGCTTCCTGCGGGAGTTTGCGGATGGCGTCGAGCTGGGGAGCGATGACCTTGCGGATGGCGTCGCCTGTTTCCGAGGAATTCTCATGGGCGAGAGCGGCGTCGATGAGTTCCGAGCCGAACGTGCGCGGAAGGGCCGCGAAGGCATCGCGCAGTTTCGTGCGGGTTTCCTTGTTCTGGCTGGCCGCCTGGCTCAGTCCGGCGAGGACATCGACCGAGAGGCAGCGTTGATTGGCGACCGGACCGGCGCAGGGCAGGAAGGCGTCGAGGGGGCGGACCATGGTGGTGCGGCCGAGGGAAGCGACGAGTTTTTCGGCTGGCTGGCGGAAGAACGACTGATCAGCGAAAGCATTGCCGTAGTTGAAGAACTGGTCCTCGGCGGCGAGTTCCGCGGCGGGTCGCTGGAATTCGCGGACGTAGGTTTCCGCGGCCGGGAAGACGAGGTCGGGCGACTGCCATGCGGTGCGCATCAGATTGAGCCACTGCATGATGCGGGCATTGGGGGAGCCGCTCGAATACGACCTTGGGTTATAGTTCTTCGCGAGGAATTCCGGGCGTTTTTCGATGGGTCCGAGAAAGGCAGCGGCGACTTCGCGGAAGAAGGAGTCGGTGGCCTCCGGTCCCGAGCGGTCGAGCAGGCGTCTGGCGAACTGCATGACGTGCCAGAATTCCTGGCCGCCATAGAAGTTGCCCGAGTTCTGGCGGAGTCCATCGAGGATGAGCGGGGCGAAGTCGGCGTCGAGCTTCCGGAGGTCAGCCACGTGGAAGACCGTGAGCCAGTGGTACTGGGGCTGACCGGGCTGGGCCGACTTCTGGCGTTTCCCGGCGAATTCGAGGGCCGCCTTCGGGAAATCGGTCTCGCTGCAGAAATAGAGCGGCATCATTTCCTCGAGGTCGCGGGCGAGGCGGGAGCGGCCCGATCGGAGTTTCGGGAGGAGTTCAGCGGTGATTTTCTCCGGTTTATTCTCCTTCCAGGCGCGTTCGAGGAGCCATTCCTCCGGGTCCGGCTGGCGGAGCGGCTGGACGTCGCTGCGGGCGAACTGGAGAGCCATCTGGCGCTGACCGGGGATGGTTCTGCGGCTGCTGCGTTCCAGTTCGAGGACAGCGGTGGCGGAGGCGTCGAGTTCTGCCGGAGGGTATTTTTCCGGGTCGGTGAGGGCGACCGCGGCGAAGCGCTGGAAGGCACGTCGGGCTGTGGATTCGATTTTGAGGAAGAGGAGCGAAGCGCGGCGGTGGATGGCGAGGCGCTGGTTCTGGAGTTCGGCGCGGCGGGTGGCAGCTTCCGGGGTATCGTTACCCATGAAGGACGACTGGGTCTGCTGGTAGAGCGAGCCGATGTCGAGTTGGTCGCGGTTGGCCCAGCCCTGCTGGAAGGCGTAGTCTAAGGCGTTGAAGAGGGCGTCGGGGTTCGACTTGGCGAGGGCGTCGCCTTCTGCTTTTTCCATGGCCGAGACGACCATTTCGAGGAGGCTGAAGCGACCGGCGTGGGTTTCCGTGAGGTTGAGGATATTCGAGAGGTTGGGAGCGAGCGCGAGGAGTTGGGCGGCGTCCTCATCCTTGAGCGAGGCGACCGCTTTTTCCGGGTCATCGGCGATGGAAGCGAGCAGGAGGCATTTGCGGATGCCGGCGTCCTTCGGTTTTGCTGCGAGGGCCTTCTGGTACAGATTGGCGGCCTTGCGGGGTTCGCCCATGATATCGAGGGCGGCGGCCCATTGGGCGGTGGCGTCCGGCGAAGCCTCCGGGCCGGGGTCGAGGTTGGTGGTGAGCTGCGGGGCAAAGCCGTGGCGGTTGACCGCTTCGACCCATTCGCGGGCCTGGTAGCGGAGGGCGTCGTTGCCCGAGAGCCATGCCTTGGCCATGTTCCGCAGTTCGCGGGTCAGTTCGCGGAGGGCATCGTCGCGTTTTCCCTTGGCGACGAGCTGGTCGACGCGGCTCGAGCGACCTCCGAGGTTGAGCATGCGGATGCCCGTGGACGGGGCGAGGGCGGCCGAGCCCGGGGATTGGGGGGCGGCCTGCGCGGCAGCGGTCATGCGATCCGCTTCGCTGTCCATGCCGAGTTGTTTCATGGCGTCGGCCAATTCCTGGCGCTGGCCGGCATTGGACGCTTCGCGGCGGAGTCGGAGAAGGGCTTCGCGGCCCGCTTCGAGGAGCGGGGATGGTTTCGAGGGATCCGATCCCGCGGGAATGGCTTCGAGCGACCATGTCACGAGCGATCCGTCGACGAGGCGGCGGAGGTCGCGGCTCATGGGGAGCGGTTGGGCGCGGCGGAGGAGGGTTCCGGCAGATTCCCAGTCCGAAGTCTCGGCGGCGCGGGAGGCGGCGAGGAGGAGGATATCGAGAGGTGCGTCGGCTGGTTCCGTGGCCGCCTTGAGGGCCGCGTCGAGGTCCTTGCCGTCCTCCATCCGGGAGAGAAGGAGGAGTTTGAGAGTGGGATTTTTGACCGCGGGGAGGGCTGACTTGAGTTTCTCCTCGTCCCATGCGAGGCGGGATCCATAGTAATTCTCCGCGCGGGAATTGAGGAGCGAGAGGACGAGCGGCGAGAATTCCGGGAGTTTCTGGGGTGGGAACGAGAGGCTTTCGAGGAGCGGGGGGCGACCGCCCGGGGTGGGGAAGGACCGGGAAGAGCGCTGGGGATCCGCCTCGTGCGCCGCGACTTCATCCTCCATGAGCGAGACGAGCGGGGCGAGATTTTCCTCGCGGGAGAGCATGCCTGCGATCTGGATGAAGATGTAGGGTGCCTGATAGCCACGGGGGTCGGCCTTGCGGTACCAGCCCGGGAGTTTGGCCCGGAGGCGGTTGAAGGCGTCGCGGCTGCGGTCCGGCAGGGAGTCGCTCTGCTCCGTATTCTGCTGAAGGAGAGCCGAGATGTTATTGAGGACCATGGGCGGTGGGACCTCGAGTTTTCCGAGGGCTTCGGCGGTTTCCAGCCATGCCTGCGAGGCCTCCGGGGAATCATCCGAGATGAGGCGGAAGGCGGCCAGCCAGGAGAGTTCCGGTCGTTTCCCGCGGAGTCCCTGATAGACGCGCAGGTCCGTGGCGGGGTCGTTGTTCTGCTGATTGCCCCAGAGGGCAGCGAGGGCGAGGAGGGTTTCGTTCTGCGGCTCCTTTTCGATGCGGCCGGCGAGGTCGATCTGGCGGTCGATGCGGTTGCCCTGAACGGAATCGATGATGAGGTCGGCCGAGCTGAGCCCGGCGCTGCGGAGTTTTTCGGTGAGGGACGAGCGGGTGTTGTCGTCGCCCTGCTGGGCGAGGCTGGCGAGGTGGACGAGAGCGAACGAGCGGGCTTCGTCGCGTTTGGCCGGGATGGTGGGGCTGAGTCCTGCGGAGTTGCGGGCGGAGCGGTTGTTGCGGTACTGGTAGGCCTGGTAGCCGTAGGAGAGGCTCAGGATTTCGATGGCATCGGCTGGAACATAGGGTCGGAGGGAATCGATGAAATCGCGCTGCGGATTCGTCTGCGGATTGGTGGTGGCCGGGCTGGGGAGATCTTCCCTGATCGAGAGGATGTGGAGGAAGGCGCTGGCGGCGGCGGCGGGCTGTTCCGATTCCTCGAGGGCGCAGCCGAGCAGGTAATGGAGGCGGTAGTCGGCTGGGAATTTCGGGACACGGGGGGCGAGGAAGGTGGCGGCTTCCTTCCAGAGTTCCTGATCGCAGAGGGCATCGGCGAGGGCTTCCAGCTGACGGGCGTCGAAGTTTGCCGAGGTGGCGAATTCCTCGAGGGCCGCCATGCCCTTCGGGGTGTCGCCCGAGGCGAAGTGGACGCGGGCGATGCGCTGACGGACCTTGCCCGAGGGGTCGAGCGGTTCTGCTTCGCGCAGGGTTTCGAGGGCGCGTTTGAAGTCGCCTTCTGCTTCGGCGATGCGGGCGATTTCGAGAAGGATATCGAGGTCACCGGCTTTGATGCGGGCGGCTTCGGCGAGGGCGGCGGCGCGGGCCTCGTAGTTTTCGGCGACGCGGTGGATTTCCGCGAGGGAGAGGATGGGGAGGAGGGAGGTGCGGTTTGCTTTGCGGCGTTCCTCGAACTGCTCGATGAGATCCGGGAGTTTGTCCGCATCGCGGGCGGTTTCCGCGAGGGCGGCGGCCCAGCGGATTTTGGCGGACAGTTCCTTGGCTTCCTCGTAGAGGAGCGTGTAGAGGCGGGAGGCGTCGGCGAATTTCCCCTCCGTGCGGTAGGCCTCGGCGAGCATGGCCTTGAGGTCCTCATTGTCGTCGAACTCCTGGGAGGCCTCGCGGAGCGAGCGGAGGGCATCCTTGCTGTTGCCGAGGGCGAGGTGAAGCGATGCTTCCTTCTGCCATGGGAGATTTGATCCCGGGGAGAGTTTTTTCCATTCCGGGATCCAGGCGAGGGCATCCGTGAGCTTTCCGGCGCGTTCGTACAGTTCCGTGAGGCGCTGGACGTGGACCGATTTGCGGCCGCTGGGCGACTCCACGAGCCGTTTCATGCTGGCCGCGGCTCCGGCGAGGTCGCCGCGCTGCGACTGGAGTCGGACGAGGATGGCGATGGCCAGTTCCGGCGAGGAGGCTTCCACCTCCTTGAGGGTGGCCTCCGAGCCGCGGGGGTCGCCGGTGCGGTCGAGCAGTTCCGCGAGGAGGCATTTGTCCTGTGGGGACGAGGCCTCCGTCTTGAGCTGGGCGAGGAGGGCTTCCGTCTGCCCGGCCTTTTCCGAGATGCGGAGGAGAACCGTCATGGCCGCCTCGAGGTCGACCGGGTCGCTGGCGAGCGAGACGAGAGTGCGGGCCCAGGGGACCGCCTGGGCCTGGCGGTCCGTGCGTTCCGCGGTTTCGCAGAGCTGGAGGAGGTAGAGGGGATCTTTGGGGAAATCCGGGAGGCGTTCCGTGAGGAGGTCGGCGGCGAAGGTGAGTTCGTCGCGGGCGGCGGCCGAGCGGGCGACCGAGAGGACGCGGTTTTTGTCGGTCGAGGCGGCGAGTTTCCGCCAGACGGCGAAGGCTTCCTCCTTGCTGCCGGATTTGTGGAGCGAGACGGCGAGGGCGTCCTGGACCGCTTCGCTTTCCGGGAACTGCGCCGCTGCCTTGCGGAGGGTTTCCAGCGAATCGGCGGTCAGCTGAAAGCGTTCGAGGAGGCTGGCCGCGCGGAGCCATGCGGCTTCCGACTGATCACTTTTCGCGAGGAATTCGCTGACGGCGGCTTTGGCTTCCGGCTTGCGGTTGGCGGCATGAAGAAGGTCGGCGAGGCGGACAGTGAGTTCGACGTCCTGGGGATTGAGGCGGATGAGTTCGCGGAGCTGGCTGGCGGCGTCGTCCGCTTTGCCCGCCTTGAGGAGGAGGTCGGTGAAGGCCTCGCGGATCTCGCGGTTGCCCGGTGTTTTGGCGAGGAGGTCATTGAAGGTGCGGACGGCTTCGTCGGTGGCACCGGTTTCGACGAGGAGGGCAGCGAAGCGACGGCGCAGAGTGGTGCGCTGGGGGAATTTTTCCGTGAGGGTGCGGTACTGGGCGACGAGGGCGTCGATGGCGTCGTCCCGGCGGAACGTCTGGTCGAGTTGCGAGAGAATTTCCTTTTCGAGCCATGAATCGGTACCGGTTTCCTCGAGACACGCGAGGTAGGTGGCGACCGCTTTTTCGCGGTTTCCGGCGCGCTGGTGGATATCGCCGATGCGGAGGCGGCGCTGGATGCGGCGGTAGGGGTCGGTGGTGGCAGCGGCGAGACTTTCTGCGGTGGCGAGGGCTTCGTTGGTGAGGCCCTCCTGGAGCTGGAGTTCGATGAGGTCCTCCTTGAGTTCCTCGTCGTCCGGGGCGGCGGCGATCAGTTCCTGCCAGGTCTTGACCGCTTCGGCGGCCTTGCCCGATCGGGCGAGGAGCCGACCCTTGAGCTGGAGAATGCGGGATCTGGTGGCGGCGGGGGGATCGGCGGCCGCGGCTTTGTCGAGAGAGGCGAGGGCACTGTCGAAATCGAGCGAGCGGGCTTCCGCGGTGGCCTGCTGGAGCCATGCCTCCGCGTTTTCCGGGCTGGCGGCGGTGGCTGTGCGGAAAGCGGCGATGGCCTTCTGGTTATCCCCCTGGCGGAGGTGATGGTAGGCGAGGAGGAGCCGGGCAGCGGGAGGGGCGTCCGGGGCATTGGCCTGCTGTTCGAGCCATGCGGCGAGTTCCTCGGTGGTCCTTGTCTCGAGCCATGCGGTGTAGAATCGGTCGAACACCGGGCCGGGCACTGGGCGCTTGAGCAGGCTGTCGTAGTAGCGCTGGGCCTTTTCGCTGACGGGTTCCTCGGCGGCGGCGAGGCCTGGGAGGAGAGCCGCGAGGACGAGTCGCGGCAGGAGCGGCAGGGAGGGAAGGAAGCGCTTCATGGGTCAGAGGGGAAAAAGAGAGCGGTCCCGAGCATCAGGCGGGACGGAACCGTTCCGGGGAGAGCATGGCAGGGGAAAGCCGGGAAGTCGAGAGCATCGACGCGGGATGATTCCGCTGATTTTCTCTTTGCGCGCGTGGGGGAACGGGGACAGATGCGTGAGGAAACGAGATGAAGAAGACGAAACCGACGGGATTCCTTGCGAGGCTGCTGCTGCTGACGGTGGCCGCGGTGTTGTCGTGGGGAAATCCGCTGAGAGCCGAGAGTCCGGTGAAGGAACCGGCGAGGCCTGCGGTGCCGGCCGTGCCTGGCGGAGGTTTGGCGGCGCATGAAAAGGCCGGAGGGCATCTGCTGCGGCGGCATGTCGGCAAGAGCGAGGAAGACCTCGTGGAAAGGCTTGAGTCGCAGCCCGGAATCCGTTCCGCTTCCTCGTTTCCGGACCGCCGGGTGGCCGAGACCGTGGTAGGTCTGGTGATTGCGTCGCGGCAGAAGGAAATTGCGAGATGGCTGCGTGGAGACGACGAGCGGCTGACCCTTGATTTCACGGCGAATCGGTCGGTGGGCATCATGGTGAGCCGACGGTCGATGAGGGCAGAGCCTGTGCATTCCGTGCGGCTGGTGCTGGAGCGCGATGCTGAATTCGAGCCACTCGGGTGGCGCATACTTACCGGATATCCTCAAAAATGAAGAAGCCTTATTCCGAACTCAAGAAGTACCTAGGAACCACCTATCATCAGGATTGGTGTGATGATGGGGAAGACTGGATGGACGTGACCAATCAATTCATGCACCGGGCGGATGAAGCGACGCGCAAGAAAGTCGTTTCGGACATTCAGGCGATTGTACGGGATATGGAATCCGAGGAAGACCTCGAGCAGTTCTGTGCCGAGGAATGCCGCAGCGACATTTTTCCGCCGGGACTTGGACTGACGTACCGGGAGTGGCTTGGTCTGGTGCAGGAGAAGATGGCGGCTGGGCCCAAGGGACGCAAGCCTGCGGCCAAGAAAGCGGCCAAGAAGGCAGCGAAGAAAGCCTGATGGACTGGTGGGATGCGGTGGCCAGCTGGCTGGCGGAGCCCTCGCGGGAGAGTTTTACGACACCGCGGGGATGGAAGCTGGTGGGCTGGCTGGGAGCCCTCATGTTTGCGGCCCGCTGGGTCCTGCAGGCGCATCACCGGAAGCGCACCGGGTCGGCCGTGATGCCGACCTCGTTCTGGGTGGTTTCGCTGGTTGGAGCCGGGCTGACGACCGCGTATTTCGTTTTTGGGAAGAACGATTCCGTGGGGATCCTGCAGAATGCGTTGCCCGCGTCGGTGGCGCTGTACAATCTGTTTCACGATCTGCGGCGGAAAAGTGAAGAGAGCTGAGGAACCGGTGATTTACAGTTTTTATGGTTTGGATGGCTGCTCGAAAAGACAGGAATCGGTGATTTTTCGGTGGCGGAGGCGGGGATGGTGGTGCTTGGGTGGGGGGTCACGGGTGACTGTGGTGGCGG
>JBIICE010000252.1:0-5443 GCA_044239025.1 Verrucomicrobiales bacterium | reverse complement strand
TTGGCGATGTCGCCTGGGGAGAGCGTCTGTTCCCATGGCGGCATCTGGACGGCCTGCGTTTTGTCAGGGGTTCCCTTCTGGACGAGTTTGAAGAGGTCCATGGGATTGGCCCCGTATTTCCATTCTGTGTCATGGAGCGGGAGGCCTGGGAGTTTGTTCCCCGCGAGGGTGGCACTGAGGTCCGGGGCGTGGCAGACGACGCAGAATTTCTGGTAGGTGGCTGCGCCCTGATCGACGATCTGGGCATTCCGGCTCCATTCCCAGAGCACCTTGTCGTCGAGTTTGGCGAGCATCGCCTCCAGTTCGCGGGCCTTGGTCTGCTGGATGGCGGTGATCTGACTGGTGACGCGTTCGTGATCCGTCTGAAACTGACCGAGGTTGTAGTAGAGGAACCAGTAGATCACAAACCAGGCGATGGCGAAGTAGAACGTGAAGAGCCACCAGTTCGGGAGCTTCTGATCGTATTCCTCGATGCCGTCGAAGACGTGAGGGCGGAGGACGGGGGCGTTGGGGTCGGTCGGTTTCTGTGGGGCGTGGCCCGGCGTGGTGTCATTCATGGTCGCGGGGAGCGGAGGTTTCGTCGTCGATGGGAAGGTTGCCCATGCGGGTGGCGTCATCCTTCTGGAGCCGGAGGGCACGGACGAAGAAGAACGCGAAGACAGCGAGGGTGAGAACGAAGGCGCCGATGGTGGCGACGCTCTGCCATTCCCACATTTCAGGATGGAGTCGGCGGAACATGAGCAGGAAGGATGAAGGTTCCGGGTGATTGTTGAGAGGATTACTGGCCTGGAGCCGGGGTGGTGGCGACGGGCCGGTATTCATCCGGGTTGCCGGGCTGGAAGAGCGGGCGGTCGTCCCGGCGGTTCTCGGCCGGTTTCTTTTCTTCCCATGATCCGAGCGCCTTGAGGTAGGCAACGAGAGCGATCATCTGGCTGTCCGGGGCGACGTGCTGGCCCTGGCCTCTGAGGACCTCGCTGATTTCGATCGCCTGTTTGCGGGCCTTGTCCTTGATTTCGTCGCCCGTCATGGGTTCGTAGGGGACACCGAGGCGGCGCTGGGCTGCGATTTTGGCTGGAAGGGCATTGATGTCGGCTTTTTTCCCGAGGAGCCAGGGATAGTTCGGCATGGTGGAATTGGGATCCATGTCACGCGGGTTGCGGAGGTGGATGACCTGCCATGTGTAGTCGCGTTTGGAGCCTTCGCGGGCGAGGTCGGGGCCGGTGCGTTTGCTGCCCCACTGGAAGGGGTGGTCGTAGATCGATTCGCCGAGGTGGCTGTAGTCGTCCGGGCGTCCGGTGCCGTAGCGGAGGACATCCGGGACCATCTGACGGATCATCTGGGAGTGGCAGTTGTAGCAGCCTTCCGAAACGTAGATGTCGCGCCCGCACAGTTCGAGCGGGGTGTAGAGTTTCTGGATGCGGCCCTCGATGCGGTCGCCCCGGTTGACGAGGACGGTGGGGATGATCTGGAGGAGACCGCCGATGGCGACGGCGATGAAGGTGAGGACCGTGAAGGGGAGGTAGTTGTCGAGAAGTTTGTCGTACCAGAAAGACCACGACTGGTTGGCGGCCTTGAAGCGGGCGACCGCCTTGATGCAGAGGGCGATGCCACCGGCGAGGGCACCGACATTGGCGTAGCTGGGGAGGAAGAACCAGAGGCAGCAGAAGAAGATCCCGAGGATGGTGTAGAGGATTGGGTCGTTGATGAAGACATCCTTCCATGGCATGGCGTCGTGCTTTTTCGGTGCGACGAAGACCTCGCGGGTTTCCGTGACCGGTTTTCCGGAGCGGATGGTAATGGCGAGGTTCGCGACCATGATGAGGTAGCCGATGAGGTAGAGGCCGCCTCCGGCGGTCCGGATGGCCATGAGTGGCTTGATGCGTTCGAGGGTTTCCACGAACTCATATTTCGGGAGGGTGCCGTCGGCGTTGAGTTGATTGAGCATGAGGCCCTGGGTGATGCCGGAGGCCCACATGGAGGCCACGTAGAGGAGGATGCCCACGGTCCCGATCCAGAAATGCATGTTGGCGGCGGCGATGGAATGCAGCGGTCGGCCCCAGAGTTTCGGAACGATCCAGTAGAACATGCCGGCGGCCATGAATCCGTTCCAGCCTAGCGTTCCGGCGTGGACGTGACCGATGGTCCAGTCGGTGTAGTGGGAGAGGGCATTGACGGCGCGGATCGAGAGGAGCGGGCCCTCGAAGGTGGACATTCCGTAGAAGGTGATCGCGGCGACGAAGAACTTGATGACTGGGTCGGTGCGGAGTTTATCCCATGCGCCGCGGAGGGTGAGCAGGCCATTGAGCATGCCGCCCCAGCTGGGGGCCCAGAGCATGAGGCTGAAGAGCATGCCGAGCATCTGGAGCCAGCGCGGCAGGGAGGTATTGAGAAGGTGGTGCGGTCCGGCCCAGATGTAGATGAAGACGAGGGACCAGAAGTGGATGATGGAGAGCCGGTAGCTGTAGACGGGCCGTCCTGCCGCCTTCGGCATGAAGTAGTACATGATGCCGAGAATGGGAGTGGTGAGGAAGAAGGCGACGGCGTTGTGGCCATACCACCACTGGACGAGGGCATCCTGCACGCCCGCGAAGATCGGGTAGCTGTGGGTCAGGCTGGTGGGCAGGGACAGGTGATTGACGATGTAGAGCATCGCGACCGTGACGATGGTGGCGATGTAGAACCAGAGGGCCACGTAGAGGCTTGGTTCGTTTCTCTTCTTCAGAGTCCAGAAGAAATTGATGCCGAAGACGACCCAGATGAGGGCGACGGCGATGTTGATCGGCCAGATCAGTTCAGCGTATTCCTTGCCGCGGGTGAGTCCGGCCGGGAGCGTGACGGCTGCGGCCACGATGATGAGCTGCCAGCCCCAGAAATGGATCGACGAGAGGAGGTCGGAGGCCAGTCTGGTTTTGCAGAGACGCTGGGTGGAGTAGTAGATGCCGGCGAACATCATGTTGCCGACGAAGGCGAAGATGGCCGCATTGGTGTGAAGCGGGCGGAGGCGGCCGAAGGTCAGGAACTCGAGGCCCTCGGACTTGATGGCACCGACGGTGATGGCTTCGAGGAACTTGCCATTCATCTGCCACCAGCTGAGCTGGGTGGCGGCGATGAAGCCGACAAGGAGGCCGACGACGCCCCAGATGATGGAGGCCAGGGTGAACCGCCGGACGGTCCGGTCATCGAACTCGATGGTGGTTTTGACAGCGTTTGCGTTCATGGATGGGAATGGGGGGGAAGGTCGGTTCAGAGGGGTGGAGCGGAATCCGGTGATTTTCCGGGGGAGTCGTCGAGCGGCAGGAGGGAATCGTGTTCCGGTCCGGATTCTCTCCGGCGGAGGTGTTCTCCGAGGAAGGCGATGACGAAGACAGCCGAGAGGCAGAGGCTGACGAGCAGGGTGACGAGGAGGGCGTTCACGGGTGGGAGGGTTTGCCGGCGGACGGGAAGGGGAGCACGGTGCTGCGGCTGGTGCTGCGCAGGGGTTGGGAAAGGGTGCGCAGATCCTGCGGGGTCGAACGGTTGAGCGCGGTGGCCCATTCGAGGAGGGAATCACTGATGATCTGGACGATGGGGGCGGTCTCCATCTGGGGGAGGCTGATGGCGAGGTGGCAGGACAAGGCGAGCGATTCCGGGGTGGTGGGCGGGGCTCCGGCGTCGGCGATCCACGAGAGGAATTGTTCCTCCGCCTTGATCAGTTCGGGGGGACCGGCGTCGTCCGGCAGGGAGCCGAGTTCGCGGAGGCGCTGGAGCCGGAAGGATGGGTTGGCGTGGAACCAGATGTGGAAGGCATGAGGGTGGGCGGCTCCGAAGAGGGCGGCTCCGGGGAACTCAAGGACCGCCGATCCGGAGCGGGCCACGAGCGAGGCGAGGGTGGCGGCGGCTCTGCGGTTTCTGCGGCGTCCGCATTGGTCGCCGGGGCAGTCGCAGCCCGGGCAGCTGTCGCGGGGGGCGAGGGGTTTGCCGCCGAGCATCTGGAGCGGGGAAGTGGCGAGATCGAGGAGGGTATCGGAGTCGAAGGCACGCCAGCCATCCGGGGCGAGGTCGTCGGTGCTGCTGAGGTAATCGGCGATGGCGGCGGCGGCTCCATGCGGGATGGAGCCGGGTAGTCCGTTGATGGTGAGGGCAGGACGGAGTGGTTGGCTGCAGCCGCAGGCAGCGTGGCGTGCGGTGGCGGCGAGCCATCGGTCGAGTTGCTGGGCGGCGGAAGTGGGAGGCATGGATTTGACTGGAACGACGAGCCGCAGGGTGGTGGGTCCGGCGGCGGGTTGCTCCGCGGGGCTTGTGATGTTGTGTGCAGAAATTGCCGGGTTGGCTGTGGTGTCCGGCGATTCAGCATTTGTGGAGCGAATGTTCCCTGGCGGGTCCCGGGGGGCTTGTGTAGGGTTTGGGATTGATGAAGGTGATCATCACAAGTCAGGACCGGAAGCTCGTGGATGCGCTGCAGGCGTCGGCGCTCTACCGCAGTTACCAGGAAGCCTTCCGGAAGGCGACGGGGCTTGGCCTGTTCCTGCGTCTGGCTCATACGGACAGCATTCCGCGCGAGCGGGAGCGGGTTGAGCAGAATCCGTTCTGTGGTCGGCTCAATGCTGCGGAGGGATGTGATGACTGCGAAAAGGCGCACAGCCATCTGCGGGCGGTGAATCAGGGATCGGGGGCGAGCGACCGGTGTTTCGCGCACATGCGGGAGACGGCGGTGCCGGTTCAGTGCGGCGGACGCGCGGTGGCGTGGCTCTGGACAGGTCAGGTGTTTGTGGCAGGGGAGGGAAAGCCCGATTTTTCGGCGGTTTCGCTCATCCTGGCGGCGGCGGGCCGTACGGCTGGCGAGATTCGGGAATTGAAGAAGCTGTGGGAAGCGACGCCGGTGGTGACCGATGAGAAGTACGCCAGTGTGGCCGTGCTGCTGGAGGCGTTTGGGCGGCAGTTGGGAGATCTGGCGAACCGCCTCATCGTCGAGAGCACGCCGCGGGAACCCGAGGCCGTGACGCGGGCGCGGCGGCACATCCGTGACAACCTGGGAGAACGCCTCACGCTGGAGCAGGTGGCGCGGAGTGCCGGACTGAGTCCGCATCATTTCTGCAAAGTGTTCCGCAAGTCCGTGGGCATCAATCTGGTGGACTACATCAACCGGTCGCGTGTGGAGCAGGCGCGCCAGATGCTGCTGCGGCCGGATGCCCGTGTTTCGGAAGTGGCCTTCGAGGTGGGGTATCAGTCGCTTTCGCAATTCAACCGTTGTTTCCGGGGAGTGACGGGAGAGAGTCCGACCGAGTACCGTCGCCGGCTGCTGAAGCCCGAGGCCCTCGCGAGTGCGGGCTGAGATGCCGTGATGATGTGCCGATGAAGAAGACGCCCGGAGGGTTGCTGGATCGTGAGGGCACCTATGTGAAGGTGTGCGGGGTGACGCGTCTCGAGGATGCCGTGATGTGCGCGGCGGCCGGGGTGGATGCGA
>JBIICE010000046.1:0-21794 GCA_044239025.1 Verrucomicrobiales bacterium | reverse complement strand
GTTCCCGAACTGGCGGGGCCGGACCAGATGCCTGACTTGTTTTCGGACCCGTCTGGGAGGGTATCGTCATCCGAGTCCGGATCCTGGGGATTGGTTTCCGCGAGGAATTCAGCGAGGTTGGCGAGGGCATCCTTGTCCGGGTCGAGACTGGCGTCGTTGAGGTTCGGATTGAGGCCGTAGGTGGATTCCCAGCCATCGGGCATGCCATCCTTGTCCGTGTCGCGGAAGAGGTCACGGATCCAGAGGCCATTGAGGAAAACGCCGTGCTGGTTGGCTCCGGTCTGATCCTTGCTGGCGGGATCGCGTCGGGCCGTGATCACCAACTGGCCGGAGGGATCGGCAAAGCCGGTGAGATTGATCTGGTACTGACTGTTGTCGATGGGCAGGACCCGGCCATCGAACGAATAATCCTCAGCGGTGCCGCCATTGCTCACCGACCAGTCAGACAGGCGGGTGCCCGGGCTGGATTGGTCGTATGACCAGACCGTGATGGCGTACTCCTTGCCTGCTTCAAGTCCGGCGACGGTGATGTCCAGACCGGCATCCGGATTGAGCGAGGCATTGAAGAGTGCAAAGATGAAATCCTGGAGGAGTGGAGATTGCGTGAAATCGCCGGAATTCACGGGCTGGGTGCGCCGGCGGTCGTCATAGGCCGTGACGTTGCTGCCGGTTCCGCGGATGCTGACCGTCTGGGCACCAAAGGTGGCAGAGGTAAGGGCATCCGGCCCGAGGGCTCCGGTGAGCGCGGGGTTGATGGTCATGGGCAGAAAGCCGCCCTGGGTATTGGCAGGGATATTGGCAGTGGCCGCACGCTGATTGAAATCGATTTTCAGATCGACGGCGGACGCAGTGCCGGAAAGGAGGGCCGCACAGAGTGCAGCCGGAGGAAGATGCTTCATGGTTCGTGCGACGACAGGGATGGCCGCAGTGCTAGCAGCAACGGGATCGGGAAAGCCAGCCAAAAACGCGGCTGCAACCAATGCTGCCAGGGCTTACGCTCCGTCATGCCCGTTTCTTCCCCTGCCCTTCTGGAGATCTGCGTCGACTGCATGGCGTCGGTCGAAGCCTGTGCTGCGGCCATGGTTCCGCGCATCGAACTGTGCGCCGGCCTGGTCGAGGGCGGAACGACTCCCTCGGTTGGATTCCTGCGCGCAGCCCGGGCAGCCTACCGTGGCCGCATCATGATGATGATCCGTCCGCGGGCGGGTGACTTTGTTTTTTCCGCCGCCGAATGCCGGATCATGGAGGAAGACATCCGGGTGGCGCGCGACCTTGGGGCGGATGGCGTGGTGTTTGGCTGCCTGCGTCCAGATGGGAACATTGATGAGGCCGCAGCGGAGAAGCTAGTGGCGACCGCGGCCGGCATGGACATGACCTTTCACCGGGCCTTTGACGTGAGCCGCGATCTGCTGCGCAGTCTTGAAGGGCTCATCCGGCTGGGGATTCCACGGGTTCTCACCAGCGGCGGGCAAGCCAGCGTCGAAGCCGGCCTGCACGCGATTGCTGCGCTGCAGACGCAGGCCGACGGGCGGATCACCCTGCTCGCCGGCGGGGGGCTGCGGCACGATCTGGTGGCTCCGCTGCGCCGGGTTGGTGTGCAGGAGTTCCACCTCTCGGCGCGGTCGTCCTTCCCAAGCCCCATGGAATATCGACGCCCCGACATCCCGATGGGGGCGCCAGCAGTGCCCGGCGAATATGAACGCAGGGCTGCGGATCCGGAGATCCTGCGGGCGATGCTCGCGGAACTGAAGTGATGCGCCGGGTCAGCCGAGCAGATCCTTGATGACCTTGGCCGGTTCGACGCCGGTGAGTTTGAAGTCGAGGCCCTGGAAGCGGTGGGTGAACCGTTCGTGATTGATGCCGAGCAGGTGGAGGGCGGTCGCGTGGAAATCCCGGATGTGCACGGGATCCTTGACGATGTTGTAGGAGAATTCGTCAGTTTCCCCGTAGACGGTGCCGCCTTTGGCTCCGCCACCAGCCATCCACATGCTGAAGCAGCGCGGGTGGTGATCGCGTCCGTAATTGTCGCGGGAGAGGCCTCCCTGCGAATAGATCGTGCGACCGAATTCACCGCCCCAGATGATGAGCGTATCATCGAACATGCCGCGGTTCTTCAGGTCCGTGATGAGACCGTGCACGGGCTGGTCGATATCGCGGCACTGGGAAGGCATGCGGCCGCCAAGGTTGCCGTGATGGTCCCAGTTGTTGTGATAGATCTGAATGAAGCGGACTCCGCGCTCCGCGAGTCGCCGGGCCATGAGGGCAGAGGCCGCGAAGGTGCCGGGCTTCCTCGCTTCTTCTCCGTAGAGCTGCCAGGTGAGTTCCGATTCCTTTGAAAGGTCGGTCAGATCCGGCACACTGCTCTGCATGCGGAAGGCCATTTCGTACTGGCTGATGCGGGTATGCGTCTCCGGGTCGCCGACAGCGCGGTAATTGATCTCATTGAGCGCCTTGAGTCCGTCGAGCTGGCTGCGGCGCAGTTCCCGGGGCATGCCTTCGGGATTATTGATGAAGAGGATGGGATCGCCACTGGAACGGAAGGACACGCCCGCATGTTCGCCAGGGAGGTAGCCGGCCGACCAGAGGCGCGCCGAGATCGCCTGCATCTGCTCGCGGTTGGTGGGTTCCGCCACGAGGACCACAAAGGCCGGAAGGTCCTTGTTGGACGATCCGAGCCCGTAGCTGAGCCATGAACCGATGCAGGGACGGCCGCCAATCTGATTGCCCGTCTGCATCGCGGTGATGGCCGGTTCGTGGTTGATGGCCTCGGTGTGCATCGAGCGGATCACACAGAGGTCGTCGGCCACTTTGGCGGTATACGGAAGCAGTTCCGTATTCATCCAGAGGCCGCTTTTGCCGGCCTGGCTGAATTTATACTTCGACGGAGCGATGGGAAAGCGGGACTGCCCGCTGGTCATGGTGGTGAGCCGCTGGCCGCCACGGATGGAATCCGGCAGGTCCTTGTCGTACCATTTTTCCATCTGCGGCTTGTGGTCCCAGAGGTCCATCTGGGAGGGTCCACCGACCATGTGGAGGTAGATGACGCGCTTGGCCTTCGGGGCGAAGTGCGGCAGGGCAGAGCCGGAGACTTCGGCGGCACCGAGGCTGGCGCTCAGGCTTTCGCCCAGCAGAGACGAGAGCGCGGCTCCGCCCAGCAGGTGGCGCCCGCGTTCAAAGAAGCGGCGGCGGGTTTGATTGCGCTGGAATTCCTCGAGGAGACTCATGGGTTGCAGATTGGTTATTTGTTGAGGGCTTCGTCGAGATTCATGATCTGATTGGCGACCGTAAGCCATGCGGCCAGCTGCGCGGGATCGAGATTGGCGTCGGGAACCGACTCGCCCTGGCGGATGAATTTGGCAGCCTCTTCCGGGCGGGCGCGGAACGCTGCGAGGGCAGCCTCATGGGTCTGGCGAACGATGGCGGTCTCGTCTGCGCTGAGGGCGCGGGACAGCACGCGGGCGGTCAGGAAGCCGAGGGTTTCCTCGAAGGAACCGGCGGCCTGACGCATGGCTTTCTCCGAAAGAACGCGGGCTGCTTCGAGTAGCTGGACGTCATTGAGGGCGGCCAGCGCCTGGAGCGGCGTGTTGGTGCGCTCGCGGCGCAGGCAGGAAATCTCCCGCGCCGGGGCGTTGAAGATTTCGAGACTGGCGGGCGGTGCCATGCGCTTCCAGAACGAGTAGAGACTGCGGCGGTAGAGGTTCTCGCCCTTATCCTGCTGGTAGATACGGGTATTCCCTTCGATCATGCCGACCTTGTCCCAGACGCCATCGGGCTGGTATGGCTTGACGCTGGGGCCACCGATTTTCGGGACGAGGAGCCCGCTGGCGGCGAGGGCACTGTCGCGGATCACTTCCGCATCCATGCGGAAGCGCGGACCGCGGCTCAAAAGGCGGTTATCCCGGTCCTTCTCCAGTTTCTCCGGAGTGGTGACCGCTTCCTGGCGGTAGGTCGAGGAGGTCACGATGGTGGCGAGGAGCTTCCGGATGTCCCAGCCATTCTCGCGGAATTCCACAGCGAGCCAGTCGAGCAGCGCCTGATTGCTCGGCGGATCGCCCACGATGCCGAAGTCTTCCGCGGTCTTTACAATGCCGATTCCGAAGAGTTCCTGCCAGAATCGGTTCACGGTCACGCGGGCGGTGAGAGGATTTTCCGGGGAATTGAGCCATGCCGCGAGGCCAAGGCGGTTCTTCGGGGCATTGGCCGGAAGAGGGTGGAGGGCGGAGAAGACGGCGGGTTCCACCTTCTCGCGGAGCTGATCGTAGTTCCCGCGGAAGAGGATGTGCGCCATGGGCTTGCTGTCGCGTTTCTCTTCCTGAATGTGGGTGACCGGGCTGCGTTCGCGGATGGCATTCCGTTCCTGTTCGAGGCCTGCCAGTTCGTTGCGCAGTTGCTGCGACGGGGCATCCATGGTCGTCAGATAGAAATCGTAGAGCGCCTGCTGCTGTTCCGCAGTGCGCTTGCCGGGATCGATGGCGAGCATCGCGCGGAGGGGGCCGGTATTGTGGAGCGATTCCACTTCCGCCGCTTCAAGGCGGCGCGCATAGACCCGGACGTCCTGGACACTGCCGCCTTCGAAGAACTGACCGACGCTGCGCTGACCGATCTTGAGCGCAACCGTCGTCCGGATGGTTTCCGTGAGGGTGTCTGCTTCGACTCTGGTCTCGGCCTGTCGGCCATTCACGAAGAGGCGGATGCCGCCGGCCTTGCCCGAGCCGTCATAGGTCATGAAGAAGTGCTGCCATTCGCCGGGTTTGACGGTTGGCTGGCGGGTCTGCACCTTGATGGCATTGCCGGGCCATGCGCTCACGAGGTGAACCGCGAAGCGGTCGCCATTCTGCCACAGGTCCCAGCCGCGGTAGTTGTTGGCCTCGTCCATCCTCGCCAGCATGCTGGCATAGGCATTGTTACCCGAGGCCCGCACCCATGCACCATAGCTGAAGGCCTGATCCTTTTCAAAATCGCCCTGGTTGCCGAGGTCGAAGGTGGTGGCGGCATTGAGTACCGGGGCCGGGCCGATGCGGCCGTCGGGTTTCCATGAGACCGGGCCACTCGCCTTGAATCGCATGGGCTGGCCGCAGATTGCGCCGATTTCATCGCCGACTCCTTCCGTGAGCGGGGCATGGGCGATCAGTCCATCCGGGCGCACGCCATCTCCGAGATCGGCGGCCTTTGCAGAAGCCAGCCAGCCATCGAAAGCTCCCCGGGCCGCCTCACGGCGGCGGGCGATGGCCTGCTGTTTGGCGTCGATGTCGCCGGGGATGGCGGCCCAGCGGCTGCGGTCTTCCTCGGTCTGCGGAACGATGAGGGAAGGCGAGGAATCCTTGACGTTGCCATCAAGGCCCGGCTGCGTGGTATTCCGGAAGTAGGCCTCCATCGAGTAGAAGTCCTTCGTCGTAAGCGGGTCGAACTTGTGGTCGTGACAGACGGCGCAGTTGGCGGTGAGACCGAGCCAGACCCACGAGGTGGTCTCCACTCGGTCGCGGGCGTAATTCGCAAGGTTTTCCTCAACGATGGTGCCTCCCTCGTTGGTGGTGATGTTGCAGCGGTGGAAGCCCGTGGCGACCTTCTGATCGAGAGTGGGTTCCGGGAGGAGATCGCCGGCGATCTGTTCCGTGGTGAACTGATCGAATGGCATGTTGCGGTTGAAGGCCGCGATCACCCAGTCGCGGTAGGGCCACATCTCGCGGTAATTGTCGAAGTGGAGCCCGTGGGTATCGCCGTAGCGGGCCGCATCAAGCCAGTAGCGCCCCCGGTGTTCTCCGTAATGAGGCGAGGACATCAGCTTCTGGACATACTTCTCGTAGTAATCCGGGGAATGGTCCGCGGCGAAGGCTGTCACTTCCTCAGGCGAGGGTGGGAGACCGGTGAGGTCGAGCGAGAGGCGGCGCGCAAGGGTAGCGCGGTCGGCTTCTCTGGCTGGCTGCAGGCCCTTCTCCTGAAGTTTGGCAAAGACGAAGGCATCAATCGGATTGCGGACCGGTTGGGGTGCGGCGGCCGGCCCCGGCACGGGGGGACGTTCCGGCTTGAGGAAGGCCCAATGGGGCTGCCATGGTGCTCCCTCGGTGATCCACTGCCGGATGAGTTCCTTCTGCTCCGGCTTGAGTTCCTTGTGCGATTCCGGAGGCGGCATGAGGTCGTCCGGATCGGTGGTGATGAGGCGCTGGAAGAGAGGGCTTTCGTCCGGTTTTCCGGCGATCACAGTGGGCCCGCGGTCCTCGGTCTTCTCGAAAAAGCCCTCTTTCGTATCGAGCCGCAGGCCCGCTTTGCGGGAGCCCGGGTCCGGTCCATGGCACTGGAGGCAGTTTTCCGAGAGGAGCGGGCGGATGTCCCGGTTGAACTGGACTTCTGCGGCCGCGGGAAGGGTCAGCGTGAGGGCCGGGATGCTGAGAAGGAGAGCTTTCATGGATGGATCAATCGGACGGGCCGTCATTGCTGCCGGCAGTTGCTGTAAGAACGAACGGTTTCCGCAGACGCGGTTTAGCGTGAAATTACGGAAAAATCACGCCGTCACGGTTACGGCATCCGGGCTGAGCGTGATCTTGGCGCGGGATGACCGGAGGGAACTCAGCAACGCAAGATTCCCTGGTTGCCAAACGGGGGTGCGGGGCGTTTCTCGTGACTCTCATGATTACCGAAGCTGCTGTTGTCGATGCCTTGCGAACCGTGAAATGGCCTGGTTTCAGCCGGGACATCGTGGCGTTCGGTCTGGTGAAGGATATCCGCATCGATGGGTCGGACGTGCGGGTGCGCATCGAAATGGCGACACGCGACTCGAACATTCCCCGGCAGATCCATGAGGCCGCGACCCGGGCGCTCGCGGATCTTCCCGGTGTGGGCAAGGTTTCACTCGATTTCGACATCAAGGAACCCGAAGCCGCTGCCGGGGTCGGCAAGAGCAGCATTGCGGGCATCCGGAAGATCGTGGCGGTGGCCAGCGGTAAGGGTGGGGTCGGGAAGTCCACCGTGGCCAGCAACCTCGCGGTGGCTCTGCGGGCAACCGGACTGCGGGTCGGGCTGTGCGACTGCGACCTCTACGGTCCCAGTGTCGGTCTCATGTTCGGAACGGATGAACAGCCGATGGCGACTGAGCAGAATGAAATCATTCCGATCGAAGCACATGGGCTCAAGCTCATGTCGATGGCGTTCCTGCTGAGTGACGCTTCTCCGGTGATTGTGCGCGGCCCGCTGGCCACGCGGTACGTGCAGCAGTTTCTCCGTCAGACCGCATGGGGGGACCTTGACGTGCTCGTGCTGGACTTGCCACCGGGAACCGGAGACATCCAGTTGACGATTGTGCAGACCGTCGCAGTGGACGGAGCCATTGTCGTGACGACACCTCAGGAGGTGGCACTCATCGATGCACGCAAGGCGGGCTCGATGTTTGCCAAGGTCAACGTGCCTTTGCTGGGCATCGTGGAGAACATGAGTTACTTCCAGTGTCCTTCCGACGGGAAGCGGTACGACATCTTCGGGTCGGGTGGTGGAGAGAAAGAGGCGAAGCGGCTCGGGATTCCGTTGTTGGCACAGATTCCCATCGACATGCCTACGCGCGAAGGGGGTGACAGCGGTCATCCCGTGGCGCTTCAACCTCCCGGCAGCAGCGCCGTGAGTGCCGCTTTCCATGGACTTGCCGCTACGGTCAGGCAGAGCATCGGGCTGTGAGCCTGCGTGAACGGTATGTTCCGGGCACTCAGCGGACCGTGCTTTCCTGCTGCCCGATGGATCGGATCTTCTCCCATTCCGAAGAGGGGAAGAGGCGGTAGTTCATGAGGTAGACGACGACGCCCGTGATGGAGACGTAGAGCCAGATGGGCAGAGTCCAGCGGGCGATGGCCCGGTGCCGCTCGAACTGCCGGCGGGCCGCTCGCGCCACCGTCATGGGGACGAGGGCAACGATGGCGAAGCTGCCGATAAGATGGGTAAAGAGAATCGAGAAGTAGATGGTCCGCACGGGACCCTGCGCAGTGAAGGGGACGTGCCCTTTGCCGGTGTGCTGGACGAGCCAGCCATGCCATCCGAGGTAGCAGACGAGGAAAGCCGCAGATGCGGCAAGGGCCCCAATCATGCAGCGGGCGTGCTTTTCGCGCTGCCCCCTGCGGATAAAGTGCCAGCCCGCCAGCAGGAAGACCGTAGCGAGGGAATTCAGGCAGGCGTTGATGAACGGGAGGCTGGTCATGAGAAGCATCGGTTTCTCATTCGTCCCGGGCGGCTTCATCGAGGACTTTGCGGACGTCCTCGGCAATGGGCCGTGGATACCATGAATCATCGAAGGCAGGATGGAAGGGATACCAGAAGTAATCGTTATCCGTGGGCGTGCGGACGGCTCCCCGGTGATCGATCATGACCATCACGAGGGAGTGATCCCAGACGTCGGCGGGATTCGCACGTAGCTGTTCCTCGGGCTTCCGCTTCACGGAGATCTTGAAAGTAGTCATCATCCATTTGCGGAGGGCATCGCCTTCCTCCGGGCTCCCGTTCTTCGTGGTCAGAAACCACCAGTTGTCTCCGGAAAAGCCCTTGGTTCCGGTCCACGACTTGAGAAGTTCCGGGCGGTCGTGCTCCGGATAGAGGCTGACGGAGATGAGGTGGAAGCGGGGATCGTTTCCGAATTCATCCTGGAGGCGCTTCATGGCATCGGCCACCCCGGCGCAACCGCTGGGACAGGTCGTGTAGACATAGGAAAGCACGATGACCTTGCCCTTCACCTCCTCGAGGCGGCGTTCACGGCCCTGAGCATCGATGAAAAAGCCCGGATCCTTTTCGACCGACTGCTTCTTGGGGAGTCGGCCCTTCATGAGATCCTGCCGGACCTTGAGGTAGTAATTGAACCACACCACGGTGCCCAGAGCCATGAGAACGAGGCAGATGGCAACAGCGGTGCGTCGTGATGGCGGGGGGGTGTCCGGGGCAGGTGAATCCATGGCTTTTGGGAGAATGACGGCTGCCGCTCACCTCCGGGCGCAGCAAAGGATGGTGACCAGCATGCCCGGGAGGTACAGGAGAGTAGCGAGGAAGAGACGCCTGGCCGCCGTGCGGTCGGGATGCCTGACAAACCGGAGGCTGAGCCAGACCAGCCAGCCGCCCAGGAGGAGTCCCGGCCCGGCAGCGATCCATGAAGTGAAGCCTGCCAAGGGTGGCCAGAGGGCCAGCGGAAGCAGCAGGAGACTCCATGCGAGGGCCCGGCGTGCGGTAGCGACGCCCGTTTCATCCTGATTGCACCACATCACAAAACCGCCGCGGATGTACTGGTCTCGGTACATCCAGTTGATCGCGAGAAAGTGTGGCAACTGCCAGAGGAAGAGGAGAGCGAAGAGGAAGAACGCTGGCTGTGCCGTGAAGAGATCCCAGCGGATGAGTTCGCGGTGATAGTTCCGGAATTCCTTGCCGCCGGCCACGGCAACCCAGCCGATCACCGGTGGAATGGCACCCGAAACGGCACCGACGATGGTGTTCCACACCGAAGTACGCTTCATCGGGGTGTAGATGAACAGGTAGACCAGCAGCGTGAGCCCCGCGAGGGCCGCGGCTTCCACATTCACCTTGACTCCAAGGTGAATCAGCCCGGCCCCCGCCAGCAGAGCACCAATGAGAAAAGCCACCTCCGGCTGGAGACGCCGGGCCGCCAGTGGTCGGTCCGCGGTGCGCTGCATGCGGGCGTCCGCATCCATCTCCATGAGCTGGTTGAAAACCGAAGCCCCGAACGCCGTGAGCGCCGTTCCCAGCAGCGTGTGGACGAGCCGCCACGGAAGCGCCCCCGGCCACTGCCCGAGCGCCAGATGCAAAGCGTATCCGGCAGCCGTCGTGATGACCACAAGGGCACTCAGGCGGGCTTTCGTCAGCAGCATGAAGTCTGCCCGGTTGAATCCCGGTCGGAGCGGGGCCGCGACGGGGGCATCGGAAGATTGGCCGGAAACGGGAACAGGCATCAGGGAGTCAGATTGGCTGACGAGTCGGCCGGCTGCAACCGACTGCGCAGCAGGACAGCGAAGAGCAGGCCGTGAAGTACGAACGCGAGGACGAGATGGACGGGCTGAAGCACGGCTGGAAGGCCGGCTCGGATCAGCAGGACCCCGATCCCGTATTCAAAAGCCACAAGCAGCCCGAGGGCGTTGACCAGCAACGGCGCGGAGCGCCCCCCCTGCCCGGCCCCGAATCGCAGCCGGAAGAAAGCCGAGGCCACCAGAGTGAGCGCCGCGATGGCTCCCACACGGTGCCAGACCAGTGTCTTGCCCAGATGCTGCTCCAGCCGGTCCGCACAGCAGGCAGCAAGCCCGTGCCCGTCGACCAGCTCACGCACCTGAGTTCCCACCACCGTCTGCATAAGCACGGCGAGCAGGCAGGCCACCAGATGGAGCCGCAGCGGACGCGTCATGGCCACAACTGCGCCCGGCTGCACCCGGTGCAGAATGGCCAGCGCGATCGTGATGAGCCCCATGGCCAGCATCATGTGCAGCGTGATCTTCCACGGCAGGAGATTGGTGTCGACCACAACCTTGCCCAGCCAGGCGACCACACCAAACAGGACCAGTTCAGCCAGCACCATGGCACGCAGCAGCCAGTCGGCCCGCGTCGCAGCCAGCGAAGACAGGAAAGTAGCGAGCGCCGCAAGGCCACTGACCGCCCCGAGACACCGATTGATGAATTCAATCCACGTTTCCATCGCACTGAAATTCCGCCGGATCGATTCCTCCGTCACTTCAACGCCCTCCCTTCCGTGGGAAGCCCACGAGCGCCGGTACCGTTCGAGGTCCAGCCTCGCAACATCAATGTCTTCCGCCCGGGTCGGCGGAATGAACTTACCGTAGCACCGTGGCCAATCCGGACAGCCCATGCCCGACCCCGTAGCCCGCACCACTGCACCCGCCAGCACCACAAGGTACAAGAGCACCAGCGTCAGCAGCGCGAAGCGCGGAAGCAGTCGGTCGGCAAGAGTGACCATATGAATGGGGATCGGGCGATTCCCGGGCTTGATCCGGAAACAGAGCGGGCGCTGAATGACTCAGCGCCCGCCGTGGTCATGACTGGTAGGCCGACCGACTCCTCACTGTACAGCCGGTGCAGGTGCGGCGGGTGCAGGTGCAGCAGGTGCAGCGGGTGCAGGTGCAGCGGGCGCAGGTGCGGCGGGCGCAGGAGACTCGGCAAGACCGAGGTTTTTGGCTGCCTCGGCACCGACGGGCGTATCGCGGAACTTGGGTGCATCCTTTTCCCATGAGTCGAAACTCTTCTGATCGACCACGTGGAGAAGGGACTTCATGTTGCCGTGCGCGGCTCCGCAGAGTTGTCCGCAGATGACTTCAGAATCCCCGAGCGCTGATGGGATGAACCACATCCGACTGACTTTTCCGGGATCCGCATCCTGGGCGATGCGCATTCCCACGAGGGCGAGGTTGTGAATGACATCCTTGGAGGTGACTGCGATCTCCACCTTTTTGCCCTTCGGAAGGAACAGTTCGGGCACGACAATATCGTCGAGTCCGTTAGGGTCTTCAGGGTCGATTCCGATGGGGTTGGCTGACGTGATGAGGAAGCGATTCGTCATGCCGAATTTTCCATCGGCCCCGGGGTAGTGGAAGTTCCATTTGAACTGTTCGGCCCACGCATTGATCCGGACATCGGGGTCGGGAAACTGATCCACCCGGGTCGCCCAGAGAGGGAAGGCGAATCCAAGCAGGAGGATGACTTCCGCGATGATCACGCCCATCTCAACGTGGCTGGAGGCATGACTGGTGACACCTGTGTAAGATGCCTTCGGATTCCGCTTCCGGTGGAAACGGTAGAGACTGTAAGCAATGAAAATCGTCCATCCGAGGCCGAGGGCGAGCATGAACCAATGCACGATCTCCAGCATGTGATCGAGCATGTGGCCGTGCTCCGAACCAACCGGAGGAATGCCGAGGAGTTTATTGAGAAGTCCCATAGCGGAGGGGTGGAGAGTGTGGAGGGGTCAGACCTGCGGGTTGCTGTCGGCGAAGCGCCGGGCACGGCGGATGAAGGAGATCACCACCGCAAGGATGGTGCCGAAGACGAGGATGAGCGCCCCCAGCATCACAAAGACGGCCCCGTTGGCGGCCATCACGGTGACCTGTCCGTCCTGACCAATGCAGGTGGCGCAGGCGATGGTGAGAGAGGTGCTCATGGTCATTCAGCAGAGTTTCCGGTTCAGACAATGATGGAGGGGGCTTTTTTCCGGACGTACCACACGGTGTAGACGATGAGGGCAGCGGCGATCATCCCAAAGCCGACCCCGTAGGCCCTCAGTTCTTCCGTGACGCTGTTCTCTCCGAGATACGCGTACGCCAGCATTCCGAGGTCGAAAAGAATCGCCAGAATGAGGAAGAAAATGTGGAAGGTTTTCAGGGACATGGCTGCGATCGTTCAGGGCTGCAGGAAGGAATTGTGGATCGGGTCGCTGTAGGCCAGGCAGAAAAGGAACATCATCGCCGCAAAAAAGATCATGGTGAACAGCAGCGTCTTGTATATCAGTCCCCGTTCATGGTTTAGATGCATGAAGATGAGGGCGACGAGCGAGACCTTGAACGCCGCGATGAGCAGACCGAGAGCGATGTTCAGGTGGATGTCGCCGAGGTCGACTTTGTAGGCGACAAAAACCGTGATGAACGTGAAGACGATCAGAGTCGCCCCAACCTTCAGATAGGTCCGGATCGCCTTGGAGAAGTCGAATGGATGGTCGTGGGCGTCGTGCGCCGGATGGGTTTCGTGGGAAGAATCCATGGCAGGGAACTTACATGAGGTAGAAGAGCGGGAACAGGAAGATCCAGACGAGATCGACAAAGTGCCAGAAAAGGCCGCCGACTTCCACCCGGTTGGCGAGGTGCTCCGGATTCTCGCGGAACATCTTTCTTCCGGTGATCAGGAACCATCCGAGGACAATGGCCCCACCGATGACGTGAAGACCATGAAGGCCGGTCATCAGGAAGTAGATCGCATAGTATGGACTGAGCGCCGGGGTGAAATTCGAGTAAAACCGCTTCTCGCTGCGGGGCAGGCTGATGGTTTTCTCATGATCGTGGAGCAGACTGTGGGCAAGGTCCTTGGGAAGGGTTTCCTCAAACTCGAAGCGGAGCGACTCCCGGAGATTGTCGGGGTCTCCATCCGCAGTGCCGGCTCGTTTCGGATACCGCTTCTTGAACTCTTCCGTTTTTTCATCGCGGTGGCGCAGGAAGTCGTCCTTGAGGTCCGGGTAGTACTTCCAGACCAAAGCCTTTTCCGCATCCTTGTTCTTGCGCAGGTCAATGAGGTCGGCGTTGAACTCGATGGAGTCGGTAATCAGCTTGCCCTGCAGCACCGTGGAATCCTTGAAACTCATTTCCGCCTGACCGTAGCGGGCGACCGTGTTTTCCTTGACAAGGAAGAGGAGGGGGTTGCCGACGGCTTCCAGTTTGAGTGACTGGGTGAGATCCTCCGCCTTGGCCTTGTCGATGGCCTCTTTGTTGACCGCGTCAAGCCGGGCGCCGATGGCCGCCAGCGCTTCCTCGTTTCCCTTGGCGGCCGCTTTCTCGAGTTCAAGGGCCGTCACCTTGCGGGAGAGGTCGGTGGCGGCATCCATCCACTGCCGCTTCGCATTCTTGAGCCATTCCCTGGTCAGGGTGATTTCCCTGCCGCTGGGAGTTTTGAACTTTAGGTCTGCAGCCGCCGGGGCAGCATAGGGGAGGTCGCCCTTGGCTTCGCGGCGCTGGCTCAGGAAGTCGAGATTGCTGTTGCGGAGGTCGAGGACAATCGACTTGACCTCGCCGAAGACAATGCGGTCACCATGGTTCTTCTCGTCGACGTGAACCGGGTGGCCGTTGATCACGGATCCGTCAGTGAATTCGAACGAGTAATGGATGAACTTATGGTAGTATTCGTACCCCTTGATCCCCATGAATCCCAGCGCGCAGAGGAGCGTGAAGATCATGTTGAACTGAAACCATCCATAGCGGCGTGCCTTCACGGCGGCCCACGCAGCGACCACCGAAACGGACGACGCGATGAGAACCATGGTGTTGATGAAGCCAGGCTTCACCTTGAGTTCATGGAATGGCCATGGGAAGTCGGCTCCGATTCTCAGGAAGACATAGGAAGAGAACAATCCACCGAAGAGCATGACTTCGGAGGCGAGAAACAGCCAGATACCGACCTTGGCGTTGTAGAGGCCGGTATCAGGCCGTGCGTTTACGGTGTAAGGGATCTCCATCGGAAAGGGATACGTGAATTAAGGGGGCGGTTTCAGTGCGGGGCGACCACCTTGGCCGTCTCCGCAGCCTCCCTTGCAGTGACGGGTTCCCACTGCGGGCTATAGTCCTTTTCCGCTCCAGGAACGCTGTACTCGTAAGGGCCGCGGTAGACGACCGGTTCGGTCAGGAAGTTGCCGTGCGGGGGTGGCGTGGGGGCGGCCCACTCCAGCGTAGTGGCGTTCCAGGGGTTATCCGACGTCACCTTGCGGCCAGCCTTGGCTGACAGGAAGAAGTTGATGATGAAGGGGATCTGCGCGAGACCAAGGCCCCATGCGCCCCATGAGATGACCTCATTCAGATAGAAGTACTTGTGGCTGGTGATTTCAAATACCTTGCCACCGTCATACCAGCGGCGATGGAACCCGGCCATCCCCTGGATGAACATGGGAGCGAACAGCACGTTCATCATGATCAGCGAAGGCCAGAAGTGCAGGTGGCCGAGGAAGGAATTCATCATGCGACCGGTCACCTTCGGATACCAGTGATACACCCCTGCAAAGAGAGCAAAGATGACGCCGGGTGCGACCACGTAGTGGAAGTGAGCGATGACATAATACGTGTCGTGCAGGTACAGATCGATGAAGCTGAAGGCCAGCGGCAAGCCTGTGAGACCACCGATGCCGAACATCGGAAGAAAGGCCGTCGCGAACAGCATGGGGACCGGGAAACGGATGGAGCCACCCCACAGCGAGATCATGAGGCAGGTGAGCAGGATGACCGAAGGCACCGAGATCATCACCGTCGTGAACTGGAAGAAGGTCGCCACAACCGTGCCCATCCCAGTCAGGTACATGTGGTGTGCCCAGACAATGAAGCTGAGGAACGCAAGGGTCAGCACGGCATAAACCATCGACTTGTAGCCCCAAAGTGGCTTCCTCGTATTGCAGGGGATGATTTCGGCCACGATGGCGATACCCGGGAGGAGAAGCACATAGACCTCAGGATGGGCGAGGAACCAGAAAAGGTGCTGGAAGAGCACGGGGTGACCACCTCCGGAAATGTCAAGGACACCGGACTCGCTTGTCCAGAGACCGGTAGGCAGGAAGAAGCTCGACCGGAATACCTGATCGCTCAGCTGCATGAGCGCGGCCACTTCGAGCGGCGGAAAGGCAAGCAGGAGCAGGAAGCCGATCACGAACATGGCCCATGTGAAGAACGGGAGGCGCATCCAGGTGAGGCCCTTCGCGCGGAGATTGATGACCGTGGTGAGCACGTTGACCGACCCGAGGAGGGAGGCCGAGATGTTGAAGACCATGGCGAAGAGCCATTGCGTCTGACCAGTCCAGAAGCGGGCGTCCGTATTGCGCTGCACGACGGCAGCGAGTGGCGAGTAGTTGGTCCATCCTGCCTGAGCCGCACCGGTCGGGAGGAGGAAGCTGGCCATCATGAAGACACCGCTGATGAAGAAGAGCCAGTAGCTCCACATGTTCAGCCGCGGAAACGCCATGTCGGGAGCGCCGATCTGCAGCGGCATGACGAAGTTGACGAAGGCCGCGAACCCAAGCGGAACCACTCCGAAGAACACCATGATGGTGCCGTGCATGGCGCCGAACATATTGTACAGAGATCCCGAAACCTTTCCGTCAGGAGCCCAGCGGGTCACGAAATCGTCCCCGAAGATGTGGAGAATCCAGCGCAGTCCGCCGGGCAGTGGCTCGCCCGGATGCGCGATGCTCCAGCGCATGACCAGCATGAGCATGAAGCCGAAGGCCAGGAAGAGGAGTCCGGAGATTCCATATTGCACCCCGATCATCTTGTGATCTGTCGAGAAGATGTACTTCTTGACGAATCCTGGGTCGTGATGATCATGATGATCGTGGTCGTGCCCGTGCGCAACGTGGTCGTGGGTGTGATCGGCGGTGGCAGCCATGGGATTGGGAAGTGCGGGTTTCTAGCGTGAGGGTTGCGTAGCGTTCGCGTATCGGAAGTCAGTTCTTGCCGGGGGCTGGGGCGGATGCGGGTGCGGCCGCGGCGGCTCCGCCGGCTGCGGCGGAAATTTTGGCAGGCCATTCCGACACCGGGCAGTTGGCGGTGGCGGGGATGGCAGCTTCGAGGTCGGTCTGCGTCCATGAAGCCTGCCGGACAATCTCCTTCTTCACGGCAGCGACCTGGTCGTCATAGATGATCGAGGCCTTGTTGCCCCATTCATTGCGGATGTAGGAAGCGACCTGAGCGATCTGCTTGTTGTTCAGCGCAGTGCCCTGGGCGGGCATCTGGCCGTTGTAGGTTTTTCCGTTGACGGTGAAGGCACCGCCGATGCCGTACAGGAGAATGGCGACGAGGCGCTTGTCGCTGCCGGTGACCCAGTCCGACGCCTTGAGCGGCGGGAACTGACCGGCGACTCCTTCGCCGCTGGCCTGGTGACAACCGACGCAGTTGCCTGCCCCAGTGTAAACGGCCTTGCCTGCGGCGATCCAGTTAGCGTCGGCGCGGAGTTCCTCATCGCTCATGGCGGGGCCACCGCCGCCGGCACCTTCCGGATATTCCAGGGTGTAATTGTAGCCATTGAGGTTGGCGGCACCCAGATCGGATCCGGTATTGCGGCCAAGGTAACCGCCGGCAAGAATCGTGACAATGCCCGTCGCGAGGACCACCCAGAGCGAAACCGGGGTCGTCCCGATGGGGGTAGCCGCACGCTCACGGGCGGCAGCCGCGTGAAGTCCGGCCACGTTCACGGTGCGGTCGTAATCGATGTTATCAGGAGATGAGGCCATGGGATGGGCAGGAAGAGATGACAATCACTGAGCGGAAGGCTTGGGTACGATGCCCGTGATGGAGGAAGGCAGGGGAGCGTCGCGTTTCAAGCCGAGCAGGTACTCCACAAGTGCCTTGGCTTCGTCCGTTGGGATGATCTCGTAGCCATCCCCGGGGGCGATATTGGCGGGAAGCTGGAGGGCATCGCCACGGCCTTCTGGCTTTTCCTTGAGGACTTTCAGGAAGAGGTGCTTGAAGGATGGACTGTTGGACCATCCGCGCAGCGAACGGGGTGAGTAGAGGTGCTGGTAGAGGCCATTGACCTTGGCAGGATCGGGACGCCCGTCCTTGTCAAGGTAGCGATAGGCAGCATTGGCAAGGTCAGGACCAACCCGGCGGACGCCGATCATGGCGAAGTCCTCGTGCATGTAATCCCACGGATGGGTCTGGCGGACAGCGACGGGAACTTCCTTGGCGTACTCCTGTTCCCTGCCGAAGCCCTTCTTGAACTGGTCGATGCCAGCGTAGTCGGGACGGACCACCTGAGTGTGGCACTGGGCGCAGCCTTCATGAGCGTAGACCATCTCGCCGCGCTTGCGGTCGCCCGCATAGTTTGTCGGGTAATAAAGACCTTTGAGTTCCTCCGGGTCCTTCGGTGGCGCGGCAGGATTGGCCGGATCGGGGAGTGACTGGTAGGCGATCGCCTGGCGGCTGCGTTCCTTGCCGTAGGGCAGAACGGCCATGACGAGTGTGGGAACGCCAACGCAGGCCCCCATGGTGAGGATAAATGATTTCAGACTGTTCATGCCTCGGCTCCTTCGGTGGTGATGACGATGTCGGAGGTGTCGTACGGAGTGGGTGCAATCAGGGTGGGGTCGCCCGCCTTGCGTCCCCGGTTCATGACCATGAGGGCGAGGTGGTGCAGAAAGACGACATTGGCGACCAGGAGGAAGATCCAGAGGAGGATACGGCCCACAAGATACCCACTGGAGAAAGTGACTGCGGACTCAAAGGAAGTATCCCACGTGTCGATGGCGGCTCCGTGTGAGAAGCCAGCCACGATGAGCAGCAGGCAGAGCCCGATGCAGGCATAAGCGGAAAGCCAGAAGTGGAGGCGGATGCGGGCTCCACTGATCCATTCGCAGCCAGTGATGCGCGGAACAATGAAGTAGATGGCACCGAACATCGACATACTGAAGAACATGTAAGTACCGGTGAGGAAGACGGCATCCTGCGTGAAGCTCAGAAAAGTGAAGCGACTCAGGGTCATTGATCCGAGAACGGCTGAGGCGAGACACAGAAAAACGTACCCAATGGCCCCCGTGAAGGTGAAGCGGAGACTGGGGCTGACGGCCACCAGTTCATGCGACCCGCTCACCGTTCTGAAATGATTTACGCACACCGCGAGCATGGGGATGAGCAGAAGAATCTGGGCGGTGCCCGCCACCGCAGGAATCCAGACGGGGACGGGGCCCCCGATGAGTTCCTGAGCCCCGGCCCATGGGGCGAGCGCCATGAGTGACCAGAAGGCGAAGCTGCTCAGGTTGTAGCTGTGGATGGGCCTTCCGGTGATCTTCGGAATGATGAAGTAGGCACTCGCCAGTCCTACCGGCACCATCCACAGGAAGGTGACGCCGCTGGAGTACCATGAAGCAACCACTGGTCCGGCCACACCCGCCTTCCTGAATACATTGAGGAGGACGTTGGCGACCAGATAGATCCACGGCCAGGTGAAGCAGGCCGCGAGAATATACCACTGGGAGACGTACGTTTCCTGTCTGCGGCGGGCAGCGAACATGATGACCAGCCAGACCACGATGAGGGTATAGGCAACCAGCAGGAGGGGCCAGACGATCGGGGGAAACTCCATCATCTTCATGTGGAGATTGCCCTGACCACCAAGAATGCCGGCGATTCCAAGCGTGACACCGAGGTTCCAGAAGTGCCCCGCGACAATGAGGGTCACGGGGTTCCGGAGTTCCGTGCGGCAGAGACGGGCCATGATCCAGATCATCACCCCGATCCCAGCCTGAAAGGCCCAGCCGTAGACCAGAGCATTCACGAAGGCAGGTTGCACGCGGGCGAGGTTGAGCACCTCGAATTTGAACGCCCCGGTGGCCACGAACTTCAGAGCCGCGAGGAGACCGAGCAGCGTGGCGACGAGGAGCCAGGCGGCTCCGCTCGTAAAAAAGAAGAGTACCGGGAACCGGGTGGACCGGTCGATTGCGGTGCGCTGTTCAATGTCCTCCGGGGTGACTCCGGGGGGCAGGGATGGTGTTTCCTGACTCATGGGCGGAAAAAACGGAACGTTCCGGGTTGCGGTTACTTGCCTTCGAACTTGGAAAGATTGGGGTCGTGCTCCGTCTTCGCCTTCTCCTCGGCTTCCTTGGCGGCAGCCTCAGGGGTCTTGAGTGGACCGGGGACCGGTTTCTGGGTTTTCAGGACGGAAGCAGCGTATGCGAGCAGGGCATCGGCGGGAAGTCGGACCGTCTTACCGGGTTCGACTTCGGCAGCGGTGCTGTATTCCTTGCGCTGTTCCACTTGCACGGTACCAGCGAGCGCGGCGCGGGCGGTCCCGGCACCGCCATCGGAGGAAGCGTTATCCGAGGGAAGCGCCCACCAGCGGTAGAGGGCGAGCAGCACCGCGACCACGGCAATGGCGGCTAGGGCTCCCCAGAAGGTGAGGAACCGGTTGCCGAGAGTGTCTCCGGAAGATTCTTGCATGGGAGGGAGAGAGTCCTTGGGTTCAGTTGGCCACGTTGATGGATTCTTCGAGGCGCGGGTCGCCGCAGGGATAGATGCTGTGCTTCGCGAGGTTGCGCAGCAGCGTGAAGCCGTAGAGTCCAGCGAAGGTGACGAAAGCGATGAGGTCGAAGGCAACGTCCCGGAGCCATGTGGCGGAATCCGTGGCGGAACTGGCGTCGTACAGGGCGCGGCCACGTTCCGGAACGATCATCCAGTATATTTCGAGCATGTGGACAGCGAGAATGAAGGCGGCGCATCCCATGATGAAGCCGACATCGCGCTTGGCATTCCGGCGGAGCATCAGAACGAAGGGAACGGCGAAGTGGAGGAACACAAGGCCGAGGCTGGCGTACCACCAGCCATTGGTGTTCCGGATGCCGTAGAACTGGGTTTCTTCCGGAATATTGGCGTACCAGATGAGGAAGAACTGGCTGAATGCGATGTAGGCCCAGAAGACCGTGAACGCGAACATCAGTTTGCCCATGAGGTGGAAATGCTCCTCGGTCACGATGTGGCGGAGGTGTCCCGTTTTCACGAGGGCTCCGACCACGAGGATGGTCACTGCCATGGCCGCGAGCGCCGATCCCGCGAAGACGTTGACGCCGAACATCGTCGAGAACCATTTGTAGTTCATGCTCTTCACCCAATCGATGGAGGCGAAGGTCGAGCAGACAGCGAAGAGGACCATGCCACCGCTGGCGAAACGGCGGGCGCTGTAGGTTGGCTTGACGTCACCGGTGGCGTCCTGGCTGAGGGAATAGCCGAGCATTTTGCGGGCGAGGAAAAAGAGAACGCCAAAGAAGATCAGGTATCGGTAGTCCCAGCCGGGGAGGAAGTTCCAGCCGATGTGAAGGTACGGAAACTTCTTGTAGAGGAGGAGTGTGTCGTGATTTGCCCCAAGGGCGTCGTGCAGGGAAAGCCCCGTGGTTTCCGGGGTGGGGTGGGCGAGCACGTCCTGGTGCAGGCCGATCCATTCCCAGACATGGCGCGTCCATTCCGGCTTGGCAGCAAGAGGGAAGAGAGGCGTGAAGAGCGGGAGGCCGAGAAGGAAAAGGAGGGCGAACGACTGAGCGAGCGTTTCCGGAATCCGGCGGATCGCGACGCCCCATGAGGAATTGGAAGCGCTGTGGAGCAGGATCCAGAAGAGCGATCCGGCGGTCACCGTGAAGAAGACCTCGAAAGCAAAGAGGTAGCTGAAGGCAAAGGAATTCGCCCGTTCACCGCCGAGGAGAAAGAGGAGGAGGGAGACGGCGAGGCCGATTCCTCCGGCTCCGAGGAGGATCGTTTTCCACTGGGCAAACCGGCTCGTCTGGAGCCGTTCGCCATCGGCAGGGAGATGTGAAACCGCAACGTGGTGGCTCATATCGGAAGGAAAGGGAATGTTACTTGGTGACAGCCACAGGTGCCGGGTTGAGGAGGTCCCACGCGGCCTTCACCGCGGGATCGGAGAGTGGGGCGGAGCGGCTCAACTGGAGCGTGCGGACCCATGCGACGATGGCCCAGCGTTCATGAACGGGGATATTCGCGCCGTAACCCCCCATGAGACCTTTGCCTCTGGTGATGGTTTCGTAGATGGAACCGTTGGCCCGGTAGGCGGGATCTTTCGGGTCGAGGAAGCCAGGCGTGTGGAAATTCGCGATGTTGGGAACCCCGAACTTGCCGGTCACGCCCCCGCCATTACCCGAGGTTCCGTGGCAGATGGCACAGTTGATTTCATAGCGTTCCTTGCCGAGGCGCAGGAAAGCTTCGTCGATGACGATCTGTTCGGGATAGCCTTCGCCGTAGAAGTCGCCGAGGCGTCCGGTATTGTAGTAATCGCTGCCGTGAGAGAACCCGAAGTTCACAAACGAGCCTTCGGCGGTGGATTTCTCCGGGATTTCAAGGCCCATGGGGACGGTTCCGGCGACTGGTTTGCGTGGGCCGACGCCGTCGCTGAAGAATCCGCTGGGGGATTGCGGCTTCAGCTTGGCCTGGTGGTCCATGTCATCGAAGATCTCGATGGGCGTCCGGGTGGACTTATCACCCCGGAAACCTGCGGTTCCCACCACCAGCACACCGGCAAGGAGCAGAGCTAGGAAAAAGTAGCGCATATCTTAGACTTCGTCCTCCACGAGTTCGATG
>JBIICE010000251.1:0-5498 GCA_044239025.1 Verrucomicrobiales bacterium | reverse complement strand
AGCTGCTCCTCTGCCTCAATCCCTTCGCCCCTCACCTCACGGAGGAAATCCACGACCGCCTCCGCCGGAATTTCCCGCTGCTCGACCCACGCCAGCTCTGCGAAAATCCATGGCCGCGGCACGACCCAGCCGCCCTCACGGTCGATGAAATCGAAATCGTCGTCCAGGTGAACGGGAAACTCCGCGACAAGGTCACGGTCGCGGCCGATGCGGATCAGGCCACCATCGAGGCAGCCGCCCTCGCTTCTCCCCGCGTCACCGAAATCACCGCCACCGGCACCATCGCCAAGGTCGTCGTAGTCCCGAAGAAACTCGTCAACGTCGTCGTCAAGCCAGCGCCATGAAAACCCAATCCGGATTCTTCTCAAAAGTCGCGGGCCTCTGGAAACGGCTCACCGGTTCGCCGTCGGTCGCAGCCCCCGCCCCGGAGCCACGGGCCGCTGCCCCGCTGGCCGCCCGCCCCGGAATCGCCGCAGCCGGAGAACAAGCGACGCAATCAGCCACGGAACCGTCGGATTCCGAGGCGCTTGCGGAGGCGACAAAACCGCGCCGTCGCTCCAGCGCGGCTTCCCCGTCCCCTGCGTCTGCCGCCCGACCGGGCACCATGGCCGCGCAGCTGGAGGAACTCCGCGCCCGCCTCGCCAGTGCCGAACAGGAACTCGCCAGCCGTTCCCGCGAGGCCGCCGCCGCCATCACCGCGGAAAAGGAACGCTCCGGTGAACTCGCCGCGGAAACCGCCCGCCGCAAAGGGATCGAAGGCCGCATCGCTTCCCTCGAATCCGAACTCGCCGAAGCCGACGCCCGCCGCAGACGCACGGAGGAATCGCTCCGCTCCCTCACCGCGGAACGCGATACCCTGCAGCAGCGTGTCCAGCTCGCCACGGACCACCGCGACGCCCTCAAGGCCGCCGAATTCGAAATCAGCCGCCTCAAGGCGGAAACTCCCCTGATGCAGAAACGCGTCGACGACGCCCAGGCCCGGCTCGATCCGGTCCTCCGCGAACTCGAGGAAACCAAGGCGCGGCTCGCCCACCTCGCCGCGGACCGCAACGCTCTCGCTTCGGATAAGTCGTCGCTCGAGCAATCCCACGCAAAACTCGCCGCGCTTGAAGCGGAAAACACGAAACTCCGTCAGGGCGTCGCCGCACTGGAAGCGGATTCGGAGAAACTCCAGTCGGCCCTCGCGGGTTCCCAGTCGGCCCTCGCTGCCACCCGTACGGCCGCGGCAGCCGCCGCTTCGGAAAACGCTTCCCTGCTCCGCCGTCTCGAGGACGCCCTCAAGGACAAACCGGTCATCGTGAGCGGACGCAAAATCCTCACCAGCCCCAAACAGCCGTAGCGCCCGGCCGCTCCCTGCGGCCCGGCCCGCAGCGTCGGTCTCAGGCCCCTCCACCCTCCACGAGCCAGCCGGAAGCCAGCGCCCGCCAGTCTTCCTTCTCGGCATCGGGTGCCGGATCCCGCTGCGCCTGCGCCACTGCCGCCTGCACCGTTTCATAGGTGTCGGCCTCCAGCATTTCAATCTCCCGGGGCGTCATCCAGCCCTGCGCGAGCACGTGCTCCCGCGCCCGCCGCAGACAGTCGCGGAATTCCGGGCGCTCCCGCACACTGGCGGGCACATACGAGGCATCGTCGTGTTCTCCGTGACCGCACAGGCGCAGCAGATTCCCCACCACCATCTGCGGCCCATGCCCTTCCCGGGCCCGCTGCACCGCCCTGCCAAAAACCTCAAGACAAGCCGCCAGATCCATCCCGTCCACCGTGTACCCTTCCATCCCATACCCCGCCGCCCGCTGCACGAGATCCGCACAGGCAAACTGGCGGTCGTTCGGCGTCGAATAGGCGAACTGATTATTGGCCACCGCGAGCACGAGCGGCAACCGCTCGACTCCGGCCATGTTGAGCGCCTCGTGACAGGCTCCCGTCGACATTCCGCCATCTCCGATCGTGGCCGCCCCGACCACCTCCCGCTCACCCCGGAACCGCTTTGCCACCAGCATGCCGCACACCACTGAAATCATGCTCCCCAGATGCGATATCATGGCCGGCGACCCCAGTTCGGGACGCCCGCGGTGAATGTTCCCATCCCGACCGCGCATCGGACCGAGCGCACTGCCCAGATACGTCCGCAGCGTCTCCAGCATCGGTTCCCCGAATGCCATCCGCCCGGCCTGATCCCGGATCAGCGGCGCGTAGACATCCACTCCGGGCCGCAGACACATCGCGAGCGACGCACTGAAGGCTTCCTGACCCTTTCCAAGGTACACCCCGCCGACAATTTTCCCGGCCGTGTAGAGCGAACCAATCTTATCCTCAAGCGTCCGCGACAGCAGCATCCACCGGAACCCTTCAAGGTACCGCTCAGCACCCACCCGGCACTCCTGCCCGTCAGCAATCACGGCCATGGCTCACCTTCATGGCAGCTGCCTCCCCGCTCAACTGCAAAAAATGCGCCTTCAACCCCCGCCAACCGGCCCCGCCGTGAATGTTCCCGCGGTCACCCCGGCCGACCCGCCACTCGCATAACTGTCCCGCCGGAACTTCCCGGCACAGTCGTTGGAAAAATCAAACTGATAGTCGTCAATCAGATCGCGCGATACCCCGGGAAAGGTCAGGGCCACACTCGCCGAAGTAGCCCCCGTCCGCGCATAGGCATAGGTGAACGCGGTCACTTCAAGGGATCCGTTCACTTCCTTCGCTGCCGTCCCCGTTCCATCGGCCTTGAAGGTCAGGGTGCAGACGGTGCTGCCATGCACGACATACGACCGACCCCCGAGCGATTCCGGCGGGCAGTCACCGGCGGGAAGCGGCGGACGTTCCACCGGCGTCGTGAAGACTCCGCGGCGCGGCACAAAGGGCGGTGCCTGCCCCTGGGGGACGGCGGGCGTCTGTTCCAGAAACGTTCCCATGCCTGCCCCGTTCATTTCGAGCAGAATCTGCCACCCCATGGGCTCGAAGCGGAGAGTGCCACGCGACACATTTTCCCTTTCGTAGGCGACGTCGACCTCCCGCTCCGCCGCGCCCGGCAAGCGGAGCCTGGCCCGATGTCCATCGCCAACCCGCACGCTGGTCACGATCCCGCCTTCCTCCAGCAGGACCTCCCGTCCGGCCAGATCAGCCGGCAGTTCCGCGGGCACCGCCTGGCGGACCCGGCCTTGCACCAGCTGCAGCAAACCGCCGTCGCTGGTCTCCAGCACGGCGGCCGCCCCTGCGGGATCCGCGAGTGCCTCCATGCCCCAGCGACCCGACGTCTTCGTGAGCAGTTCCATCCGCAGCAGGGCATGTGTCCCGTCGCTCCAGCTCAGAATCGCTTCCGCCGCCTGCGGCCCGGTCTTCACCCAGCGGTAATCGAAAGTCCGCGCGTGCTGCGCATCCAGACGGTAGAATCCTGCCGTCGCCGACATGAAGACGACTTCGGAGGGCGCTGCGCCCGACCGCGCCAGCAAGGCGGTCCATCCTGCCCCGGTCACCGGCGCATCACCCACGCCTGCCGGATCGACGGAAACCGCGCGGAACTTCTGACCAGCCCGCGCCTCTTCAAAATCGTCCGCGACCACTTCCCCGTGCCTCCCGAACCTCGGCGGTCCCATCGGTTTCCAATCGCCGCCCTCCACACTGCGCTCGATCTGCCACGCGGTTCCTTCGGCCGCCGGAAACCGGAGCAGACGTCCCAGTTCCATGCGTACCGGGGCAACCTGTGCTTTTCCCACAGCAGCCAGCAGGAGCACCCCGCCAAGGGCACACCAGCGACCGTCGGGCTTCCAGTTCGCGGGGTTCATGAAATCGAGGATTGGCTGCGGGAAGGGTAGCCCGCTTCCTTTGCGCATGGCAAGATCTTTCTCGGCTGCAAAATCCCCATCACGGCCAAAGGGTGCACCCACCCCGCCCGGAGACAGGGTTTGCCCCGCCCGGCGACGCCCGCTACCATTCCCCCTCATGAAGCGCCGCCATGTCCTCTCTCTCGTCCCTGCCGCTGCGCTCGGAGCGACCCCGCCGCCCGCACACCACCGCGCCAGCATCGACCAGCTCCTCGAACCCATCCGCGCCACTCACGATGTCCCGGCTCTCGCCGCCGGGATCATCACCACCAAGGGTCTCGCCGCCTCGGGCGTCTGCGGCCTCCGCAAGCGCGGTTCGTCCACCCCGGCCTCCCCGGGCGACCTCTGGCACCTCGGCTCGATGACCAAGGCCATGACCGCTACCCTCCTCGCCACCTGGGTCAGCCGCGGCAAACTCTCATGGGACGACCCCATCTCGAAGTTCCTCGGCCCGCTTCTCGGCGATGCCATCCCGGAATTTCCAGCCATCACTGTCCGCCAGCTCCTCTCGCACCGCTCGGGTCTCGCCGCGAACCCACCGCGCTGGAACGACCTCCCCGGCGCCGGAAACCGGCCCGACATCCTGCGCAGGGCCGCGCGCCAACCCCTCACCCATGCACCGGGCTCTGCCTTCCTCTACTCGAACCTCGGCTACATGACCGCCGGGCTCGTCGCGGAATCACTCGGCCAGAAACTCTGGGAATCCCTTCTCGGCAGTCTCGTCGCCAAACCCCTCGGCATGACCATCGGCTTCGGCGGAACCGGCACTCCCGGCCTCATCGACCAGCCCTGGCCTCATCTCGCCGATGGCTCCCCCACCGGATCCAACGGACCCGCCATGGACAACCCTCCATCGCTCGGTCCGGCCGGAACCTGTCACGCCTCGCTCGCCAACTACGCCCTCTTCGCCGCCGACCAGCTCAAGGGTGCCGCGGGAATGGATGACGCCCTGCTGCCGTCCACCCTCTACCGCGACCTCCAGATTCCCTCGGCAGACCCCCACTACGCCCTCGGCTGGTACCGCCACGAACGCCCGTGGGCCCAGGGATCGGCCCTCGCCCACACGGGCTCCAATACCATGAATTCCTTCGCCGCCTGGCTCGCCCCGGCCCGCGGCTTCGGAGTCATCGCCGCCTGCAATCAGGGAGGCAACCACGGTGCCACCGCCTGTGACCTCGCCTGCGCGGCCCTCATCCGGCATCACCTCGCCTGATCCCGGATTTGATCCCAGATTCTCCCTTTCCCGACCCTTCCTTTCCACCTATTCCGCTCGCGTCATGCCCGCATCCGGACCGCATTCCCAACCTCCTGCCTCTCCTTCCGGAAAAGGCCCCGTGTTCCTCCGCCGCCTTTCCAGCACGCTGGCACTCTGGGGACTCGTGGCCGCAGCGATCATTGCCGGAAATCACTGGCTCTTCTATATTCTCCTCGGCTTCCTCGGCCTCGCCTCGGTCCGCGAATTCATCGCCATGGACCCGTCGGTCCCGGCACCATGGCGCCGTCTCCTCCTCGCCGCTGCTGCCGCATGGACGGTCGGCACGTTCACGATCACGGCACGCACGGGCCACGAATGGGACCCGCTTGTCGATCTCGCCTTCGCGGCCGCCATGGTCATGGCGGCTTTCCTTCCCACCCTCGTCCGACCCATCGAGGGCCGCGCCACCCTCTGGGCCATCGCATGGA
>JBIICE010000045.1:0-22058 GCA_044239025.1 Verrucomicrobiales bacterium | reverse complement strand
CCATGTAGCTGGTGAAGACCGCGGGTTCCGGTCGGGTCAGCCAATCGGAGGGGGTATCGGCCGCGGGTTTGAGGATGCGGAATGCGAACGCCGGGGTGGGAGGGGAATCCGGCGGCAGCCAGTCGAGAGCCAGCGGGATACCGAGGAACGAGTGCAGGCTGCGCCATGCGGCCGGGTTCCACGGAATGGGGTCTTCGACGAAGTCGATGGCGTGGGCGATTCCGGCGAGGGCTGGCCAGTCGGCATTGGTGCCGCGGCCATTGAAGTCGAGCCTGACGCGGAGGCCGGCCGCAGCCGCAGCGGTGATCTCCACGGGGAGCGAAGGATCTGCGGGCCGGGCCTTGATTTTGACATGAGTGAATCCGCGGTGGGCGAGGTCGTGGTAATCCGCAGTGGAGAGGAGGGTGGCGTGGCTGGGAGGAATGGAGAGGCCGCTGAAGAGCGATTGATTGGCGCGGCGGGCCTTGGCGTCGGCAGCGAGGCAGGCGAGCGAGCGTCCGGTGAGATTGGTGGATTGTCCGTTTCCAAGGAGGTGCAGCTGATGGTCGAGGGAAGCGTCGCCGAGTTCCGGCCATGGCTGGAGGCAGGCAAAGCCGTCCTCCGAGCGGAGCAGGCAGCCGTGGATTTCCGTGCGTGGGCTGGCGGCGTTGGCGGTGGTGGTGCCGCGCAGCCGGAGCGAATAGCGATGGATCCAGAGCCGCTCCATTTCAGGTTGTGGTGGCAGGGTGGAGCGATCCGTCGGCGACGGTCCAGACGGCGTCTGGCTGAAAAGAGTCATGGACCCAGTCGAGGTGAGTGGTGGTCATGAGCTTCTGCGAATGGGAAGGCAGCGAGGTGAGGAGGGCATTGCGGCGGGCCGGGTCGAGTTCGCCGAAGACATCGTCGATGAGGAGAACGGGATCGCGTTGCGAAAGGGATTGCAGGACGGCGGCTTGAGCGAGCCGGAGAGCGATGGCGACGGTGCGCTGCTGGCCCTCGCTGGCGAAGCGGTCCGCTGGCCGCCCGTCAATCGTGGGAGTGAAGTCGTCGCGGTGAGGTCCTGCGGCGGTGCTGCGGCGGCGGAGTTCCTCGGGACGGAGGCGTTCGAGCTGGGCGAGGTAATCCGGTTCGCTGCCTGGGCTCCACGGGAGCGTCAGAGATTCCGAGGAAAGCGATACGGTGAGGTGGGCGGAGGACGCGGCTGGCGCGATGGCCGCCATGAGTTCGGAGCGGAGCTCGGTGAGTCGGCCCCCTTCCTCTGCGAGGATGTGGGAGTAGGCATCGATCTGCTTCCATGGAGGCGAGGAGTCGCGGCGGAGGAGAAAATTGCGGGAGCGCAGAGCGGCTTCGCAGCGGCGGAGGGTGGGGACGTAATCCGGGTAGAGCTGGGAACCGAGGAAGTCGAGGTAGCGGCGGCGCAGGTCGCTTGTGCCGGTGATGAGGGAGCGGTCGCTGTTGCTGAACCAGACGACGAGTTCCGATGCGGTGAGGTAATCAGCGGAGCGGCGGACAGATTGCCCTGCGACGAGGAGAGAGCGCCCGTCCGGGCCGGCTTCGTGACGCAGTTCGGAGTGCGTGGTGGATCCGGCCACTCCGAAGGAAGACGAACCGAAGCGGATGAGTTCGCGGGCGGAATTGGTACGCGGGGACTGGAGCCGCAGGAGGACACAGGTCGCTTCGAGGAGGGAAGTCTTCCCCTGGGCATTGCTTCCGGTGAAGACGGTGATGCCGCTGGTGAGCGGGCACTGCAGCGAGGCGTAGCAGCGGAAGTCGCGCAGGCGGAGGGAAGAAAGCGGCATGGGGTGGGAGGTGTGGACGGTAGGAGGTCAGGCCATCTTGTCAAAAAGCGTCCGCCGGCTGATGCGGACGGATGATTTTCCGTTGTTGAAGCCAGAGCAATGGGAGGCAAGCACTGTGCAGGCATCTGAGTCATGGACACTGCATTGATTGGACACACTGGGTTTGTGGGCGGCAATCTGCGTCGGCAGCATGAGTTCGGCAGCCTGTATCGTTCCGTGGACATCGGGGAAATCCGCGGCCGGTCCTTTGATCTGGTGGTTTGTGCCGGGGTGCAGGCAGTGAAGTGGCGGGCGAACCGTGAGCCCGAGTGGGACCGGGCGGGGATTGCGTCGCTGTGCGGTGCCTTGTCCGGAGTGGAGGCGGGTCGGTTTGTGCTGATATCGACCATTGACGTGTATCCGTCGCCGGTGTGCGGCGATGAGGGGGATGTGCCGGAGCCGGTGGAGCCGTACGGGAGGCATCGGCGGGAGTTGGAGCAGTGGGTGGCGGAACGGTTTGCGGATCACTGCATTGTGAGATTGCCGGCTCTGTTCGGGGATGGTCTCAGGAAGAATGTGGTGTACGATCTGCTGCACGGGCGAGAGGACATGATCCGGTCGATGCATCCCCGGGGCAGCTTTCAGTACTACTTTCTGGATCGGATCTGGGAGGATCTGGAACGGGCGCGGACTGCGGGCCTCCGGGTTCTCAATGTATCGACTGAGCCGGTGCAGACGCGGGAGATTGCGGGGCGGTTTTTCCCCGGGGTGGTACTGCCTGATGCGGATGCGGAACCCGGCAGGTATGATTTCCGTTCGAGGTCTGCGGGGTACTGGGGTGGGCGGGATGGTTATCTCTACAATCGGGAGCAGGTCCTGGACGACCTTGGGAAGTGGCTGCGCCGGTGGGAAGGTGCGGATGCGGCGGGACGCCGGGAACTTTCACCGCCACCGGTTTCATGAGGCTATGTGTATCGCAGATTGCGTGGCATGCGGAGGAAGACGACGAGGCGCATCGGTTGCTGGCGGGGCTGGGGATCATGAATCTCGAGGCGGCGCCCACGCGGATTTATCCGCAGGGACTGGATTTGGTTTCCGCCGGTGAGTTCCGGGAACTGCGGAACCGGGTGGAAGTGCTGGGGCTGCAGTTCCGGGCGATGCAGGCACTCCTTTTTTCGAAACCCATGACCGACGGTGGCCGGGCGAGAACGGAAGGGTTGGAGATTTTCGGGTCGCGGCAAGCCCGTGACGGCATCCGGGAGTATCTCCTGAAGGTCATTGACGGGGCTGCGGTCATGGGTGCGAGGGTTCTCGTGTTTGGATCGCCGCGGCATCGCCGGCGGGGCGGACTGACGGAGGACGACGCGATGAGGGTAGCCATCCCATTTTTCCGTGAACTTGGGGATTATGCGGCGGCGCGGGGATGCGTGATCGGGATGGAGGCGAATCCCCGGGAGTATGGATGTGATTGGCTGACGGGGGTGGAGGAAGTGGTGGAATTCGTGGGCCAGGTGGCGTCCTCAGGCTGTGCGGTGCACTGGGACAGCGGCGGTGTCGAGGTGAATGGCGAGGATGCGCTGGCGCTGCTGCGGAGGATTGCTCCGTTGCTGTGTCACTATCACGTGAGTGCTCCGTACCTGCGGGAGCCGGCCGGAGGAAGTTATCCGCATGCGGAGAGCGCCGAAGTGCTGCGGGGTTGTGGCTACGCGGGCAGCATCAGCCTGGAGATGGCACGGAGTCCGCGTGGTCTCGCGGCTCTGGGAGAGGCCGTGGAGCAACTGAGCGAATGGTACCGATGAGTGCGCCGGGCGACAGCTGTGATGCGCTGGTGATTGGCGGAGGTTTCTTCGGCTGCATGACAGCGGTGCGTCTGCGGCAGAACTTCCGGCGGGTGGTGCTGTGCGAGCGGGAAGACCGTGTGCTTGGCAGGGCGTCCTATCACAACCAGGCGAGGGTGCACAACGGCTACCACTATCCGCGGAGTCTGCTGACCGCGCTGCGGTCGCATGTGAATTTTCCGGTCTTCGTGGATGCCTTCCGCAGTGCGGTGGTGGACGGATTCGAGAAACTCTATGCGGTGCCGAGAAGACTTTCGAAGGTGAATGCCCTGCAGTTTGCCGCGGTCATGAAGCGTGTGGGGGCACCGGTGCGGGAGTGCCGTGGTCCGCGGCGGCGGATGTTTTCGGATGGGCTCATCGAGGAGGTGTTTTCGGTCGAGGAATATGCGTTTGATGCCGTGGAACTGGCGCGGTTGTCACGGCGGATGCTGGAGGCCGGGGGCGTGGAGGTCCGGCTGGGTACGGAAGTCACATCGCTGCAATGGGATGGGGCGGAATCGTTCAGCGCCGGGCTGTCGGACGGTGGGGAACTGCGGGCCGCCCGGGTTTTCAACTGTGCCTACGCCCGTGTGAATCACAACCTGCGGATGGCGGGATTTGCTCCGGTGCGGCTGCGCCATGAACTGGCCGAGCTGTGCCTCGCGGAAGTCCCGGAGGAACTCAGGGAAGTTGCCGTGACGGTGATGTGCGGACCATTTTTCTCGGTGATGCCCTTTCCCCCGAGAGGGCTGCATACGCTGAGTCACGTGCGTTACACGCCGCACACGTGGTGGCTTGATGACGAGGGAAGCCGGATGGATCCGTATGCGGTGATGCGGGAGCAGGAAAGGCGCACGGCGTGGGAGCCGATGGTGCGGGATGCGCAGCGGTATCTGCCGTGTCTCCGCGACGCGGTCCACCGGGACAGTCTCTGGGAAGTGAAGACCGTGCTGCCGCAGCATGAAGAGGACGATGGGCGGCCGATTCTGTTCTACCGGGCGAAGGAGACGCCGCGGTATGTGAGCATCATGGGAGGCAAGATCGATAATGTTTTTGATTGTCAGATGGAGCTCGACCGGGAACTTGCCGAAGAGTCATGTCGCTGAAGAACCGTTTTGTTTCGATTGTGCTTCCGGTGCAGGAAGCGGGTCCGGTGTCGGCCCGGCTGGCTTCTCTTCATGGGATGCTGAGCGGACTGTGTGCGAATTTCGAGATTGTGGTGATTGATGATGGCTGCGGGGAACCGCTGGAGAGGGTGCTGGCAGGGCCATTGCGTTCGCTGAGCGGGTTGCGGGTGCTGACCCTGTCAAGGCGGTTTGGCGGGGAGGCGGCGATCCGTGCGGGGCTGCAGAGTGCGATTGGGGATGTGGTGGTGGTGATGGAGATTGGATTGGACCCGGTGTCGCGGGTGCCGGATATGCTGGAGCTGTGCGTGCGGGGTCATGGGGTGGTGGTGGGGGTGCCGGAGTCCGGGTTCGACGAGTACCCGCTGCGGAAGATCTGTTCCGCGGTTTTCCATGGAATGAACCGGAGGCTTACGGGCATGGAGATGTATCCGGGTTCGTCATGGTTCCGGGCGCTTTCGCGGTCGGCGCTGAACGCGCTGGCGGTTTCGCAGTATGACACCTTGCCGTTCCGGCACGCGACGGTGAGTCTCGGCTTCAATCCCGGGGTGCTGAAGTACCGCCGGGATCCGGTTTCCGGGGAAGTGCCGCGGCCCTCGTTTCTGAAGGACGTGCAGCAGGCCGTGGATGTGCTGTTCCTCGAGAGCGGAGCTCCGGGGCTGGTGATGGCGGTGGCTGGCGTGCTGGGGATGCTTTTGAGCCTGCTGATGGGTTTGCCGCTGTGGTTTCTGGTGTTTGTGATGCTGTCGGTGCTGAGTCAGTACGTGCACCGGAATCTCCAGCGGCTGCAGCCGCGGCCGGCTTATGTGGTCATGCACGAGGTTTCGAGTGCGGTGGAGATCCGGGATGCGGGGCGCCGCAATGTGGTGCATGAATCCGGCTGATGAACGAGTCTGGCGAAAGGGGGTACGGCTGGGAGGTTCCGGAGTACCGGTGCGAGATGCTGCGGGCGCGGGGGGCGCGTTTTGCGGTTCTGGTCTTTGTGATCAACGAAGGTGAGCGGGTGCGGCGGCAGTTGGCGAAGATGGCTCCGCTGCGGGATGTGATCGATGTGGTGGTGGCTGATGGCGGGAGCACCGATGGAGCGCTGGAGGCACCCTATCCAGAAGAGTGCGGCGTGCGTGCGGTGCTCGTGAAGCGCGGTCCCGGGAAACTGAGTGCCCAGATGCGGATGGGATTGTCCTGGGCGCTGCGCGAGGGTTACGAGGGAGTGGTGGTGGTGGACGGGAACGACAAGGATGATACCGCGGCGGTACGGGAATTCGTTAGGGCGCTGGAAGCCGGGTACGATCATGTGCAGGGCAGCCGTTATGTGGAGGGGGGGCGGGCCGTGAACACGCCATGGCTGCGGCACTGGGGTGTGAAGCTGCTGCATGCGCCGCTGCTCAGTCTCGCGTCCGGACGGGTGTGGACCGACACCACGAACGGGTTCCGGGCGTACAGCCGGAGATTTCTGCTCGATGCCGGGGTTCAGCCATTCCGGGAAGCATTCCGGACGTACGAGCTGCACTACTACCTGGCGATCCGGGCGGCGCGTCTCGGTTTCCAGTGCTGTGAACTTCCGGTGACGCGCGAGTATCCCGCCGATGGCAGAGTGCCGACGAAGATTTCCGGCTGGCGCGGAAACCTCCAGATCCTGGGCCTGCTGCTGGCGGCCTGTGCCGGGCGGTACGATCCGCGGTAACGCCCGGGAATCAGTCCTCGGTACCGGCGATCTCCGCTGACTGGCGGAGAGTGGCAACGAGCGCGCGGGTGGCTTCCTGGCGGTGTTCCTGAGAGATGCGCTCGCGGATTTCGTCCGCGACCTCCTCGAATGGTCTGGGGGAAGGAGGCCGGCGGCCCGTGATCCTTGCGAGGTGGAAGCCCCAGTGACTGGCGAAGACCGGACTGATTTCGCCCTCGTCGAGGGAGAAGACGATGAGGTCGAATTCCTCCATGTAGTCGCCGCGGCGGAACCAGCCGAGGTCGACGAGTTTATCCTCCTTGTCCGTGTGTGCGATCGCGAGGGCGTCGAAATCCGCTCCGCCACGGACCTGCGAGCGGATGGAGCGGAGGAACTGATAGATGGATTCCCGGTCTTCCGATTTCTCGACCTGCTTGAACAGATGGGAGGCTCGGATTTCCTCCGGAGTCATGAAATCCTCGAGGTGGGCATCGTACCATGCCGTGAGAGCGGCTGCCGACGGTTCCGGTTCCGGTGACCATGCCCCGCGGAGGAGGAGATCGACGCGGAGACCGGCGCGGACGTCGTCGTGGACGAGGTGTTCGGTTTCCGGAGTGAGACCGGTGGCGGCGAAGAACTGGTCGCGTCCGCCATGTTCGCTGATGAGGGAGGCGACCCGTGCGGCGATGTCTTCCTCCGGGATGGAGGGGAAGCGGCGTTCGGCTTCCTGGTTGAGGAGGACACGGGCGATGATGTTGTCGCGGGCGTACTGGCGGAATTCGGGGTCGCGTTCACAGCACGACACGCGGGCCATGCGTTCGTAATGGGATTTGATGTTCTGGAACTCCTCCTGGAGGATTTCCGGAGGGATGGTTTCGCCGTTGATGGTGAGAGGCATGATGGGGTAGGCGGCAGGCTCAGTCGGCGAGGGTAGCATGCCACGGCCAGAGCTTTTCCAGCGAAGCCGAGCGGATCCAGCCGCGGAGAGGTTGGTCTGCGGGAGAAGGGATGGTGCAGTAGGTCCAGAGGCCTTCCGTGCGGATGGGGAGGACCTCCGAGCCCTCGGGCAGGGAAATGACCGAGGGGGAAGCTTCGGCCGGAGCGGTGAAGGCCGCGGCATCCTTGGCGATGACGACTTCGCAGGCGCTCACGGGTGCGATGGCTCTCTTTTTGAGGACAAGGATGGCAAGCGCGGCGGCGAGGATGGGGAGGGCGGTGGCGAGCGCGGCGGCGAGGGGCCAGCGCCGACCGGGCCTCGGGGTGAGCCAGAGCAGCCAGAGGAGGGCGAGGGCGGCGGCCCATGCGGAGATGGTGACGGCCGGGATGAGGAATCGTCTGGGGAGGCGTTCGGCGAGGCTTCTTTCGAAGCTGAGGAAGCCGGATTTATTCGAGAGGAAGCGGAGATTCTGGCGCGTTTCCGGGAGCCATGGGTTGAGGGCGAGGGCGCGGCGCATCCAGAGAGCCGCGCTGGCATCGTGGCCCGCGCGGAAGTGGGCCGTGGCGAGATTGTGGCAGAGTTCCGGAGAAACGCGGCCGTCCGGGGCTGCGGTGATGGCTTCGAATTTCTCGATGGCCCGTTCCCAGTCACCAGCCTTGAAGGCGACTTCAGCGTCCGTGATGGTGCGGCTGAGGCTTTCGGCTGGCACCGGTGGGGCCGACTCTGCCGGTGGGGCCGGTGGGGCCGGGTCGGCAGCCGGCAGAGGCAGCGCGGAGTTGAGGACGAGCAGCGTGAGGATGCGCGTGAGGAAAGGCATGGGAAGGTGGGTCAGGAAGGCAGGACCGAGGGAAGGATCTGGAGAGTGCGGCTGCGTTCATCCGGCGGCAGAGGGAGTTCCGCGGATCCCGGGCTGGCATAGCGCCAGAAATCGCGTCGGGCGAGCACGTGGGAGAGGTCCGGGTGGTTCGGGAGCGGGGACTGGTGGTGGTGCGACCATGCGGTCAGGTATTCGCTGACCAGCGCATAGAAATCCGATCCCGTGAGATTGGCGTTGCGGAGGTCGGCGAGGATGGAGCGGCAGGGTCTTGGGGTGCCGGGAGGCGGTTGGCTGGCAAGGCGGGCAGCCTTGTTCCGGCGAATGCCTCCGGCGGCGAAAAGGAGGGCGGCGGCGGCGGCCGGGGCGGCGTGCCACCAGCCCGAGGGTGCGGGCAGAACGCTGCTGTAGAGGGGACGGAGCGTGCTCTGGGGCAGCAACTGGGGGAGGATGTCCTGGAGGTCCTCGCTGGGTGCGGCGGTGCCGAGCGGGGAGAAGTCCCGGGCGGATTCCGTGGCGGCGGCTGCAGCGCCGCTTTCCGCTGACGTGGCTGGCTGGCCGGTGACGATCAGTTCAAGGGGTTCCGTTCGGACCGTTTCGTACTGACCGGAAGAGGGATTGAAGAAGGACAGGGAATAGACGGCTTTGAGGGAGCCGCTCTTTTCCGGAAAAACGAGCTGGGTGAAGCGTTTCTCGCCGGGTTCGCTGCCCCATTCCCGGTTCTCCATGGAAACTTTGGCCGGGTAGGTGCGGAAGCCGGCAGGGTCTTCGAGGGTTGGATTGCCGACCGAATCGAAGTTGCCCGATCCCGTGATGGCGATTTCAAAGGCCACGGGGTCGCCGAGATTCACCTGCCATGGCGGAGCGCCGGGATTGTCGGCGCGGGCCATGATGGTGAATTGGCCGACGGCACCGGCGAAGCCCTGAGGTTTATCCGGGGGGAGATCCCTGACGGTGATGTCGATGCCGTTGCTTTTCAGTTTGAGGCTGCGGCGCGAAGAAGGCATGCCGCCGAAGGGGTCGCGCAGGCCGCCGGCCATGGGCATGAGGACGTCGGCTTTCACTTCGGCTGGGCCAAGGGTCAGTTTGCCGGGTTTCATGGCGGTCATGACGCTCTGGGCGCGGTAGACGCGCCATGTTTCGTTGCCCACATCCTGGAGGTCGAGGCTGGGAACGCGGTCGAAACGTGCGACGGCGAAGCCTTCCGAGGTGATGGTGGGGAAGATCTGGCTGGCGATCTGCACGGCGGGGTGCATGAGCACGGTGACCGTGATGGGGACGAGTTCTCCTTTCCAGATCTCCGTGCGGCTGGCACTGAGCTGAACCTGCGGCATCATGGAACCGTCGATGGGGGCGGCACCCTCCTTGACCGTGAGGGTGGCGGGTTCGGAAGTGAGCGTCTGACCATCGACGGTGAAGCTCTGCGGAGGGATGGTGTACTGTCCTTCGGTTTCCGCCTCGATGAGGTAGCGGAGTTCAATGTAGCGGACGAGCGAGCCATTGCTGAAGAGTTGCTGACTGCTGACGCCAGCGAAACGGATGCCGAGCCCATCGACTTCGATGGAGCGGGGGTATTCTTCGAGACCGCGGGCACTGTCGAGGCGGTAGGAGAGAACCACGCCTTCTCCGGGGCTTACCGTCGCAGCCGAGAGCAGAGGTTTGATGGCTGGCGCGGCAGCCGGCTGAGGTGGCGTGGGTGGCGTGGGTGGCGTGGGTGGCTGGGCCTGGGCTGGAGGTGGCTGGGGGGGCGTGGGATCCTGCGCGGGTGCCGGGGCGAGGGTGGCCGCGAGGGTGGTCGCGAGGGCGAGCCGGAGGAGGGGGGAAGTCATGGTTGTGGGGTGGATTGCTTACCAGTCCTTGGTGGCGCGGCCTTCGCGGCCTGTTTCCATGCGTGGGCGGACTTTGGTGTCTTCATCCGAGAGTTGGCGGAGCTGTTCCAGGGCTTCGCTGCGGCTGTAGCCGGTGGCTTCGTTGACGGCGTCGTCTTCGGAGGGTTCCGATTCTCCATCGCCGGCCTCGCCACTGGATTCCTGCTGTGGTTGGTTGCCGCCCGGCTGGGTACCGATGTTGCCATCGCGTTCCTCGTTGGATTTCTCGCGGCCCTTTTCGGCTTCGCCTTCCTTTTCGCCGCCGGAGCCTTCTTCGCCTTCCTCCTTTTCGCCGCCGTTGCCCTCGCCTTCCTCCTCATTGCCTTCGCCTTCGTCCTCGCCCTCTTGTTTGCCTCCATTGTTTTCGGACCCCTGGGACCCTTTCCCGCCGGGTTGGCCTTCGCCCTGACCCTGGCCCTGGCCTTTCCCCTCTCCTTTGCCCTGCTGTTTCCCCTGTTTCTTGCCCTGACCCTGGCCCTGGCCCTGCTGCTGGGCCATTTGTTCGCGTTGTTCCTTCAGTTTGCGGATGAGTTCGGCGACAGCGTCGTGGTTTTTGCGGGCCGCGGCGTTCTCATTATTGAGGACGAGGCATTCCTGAAAGTGTTCGAGCGAGTTTTCCAGGCGGCGGATGAGGCCATCGATGTATTTCAGGGTAGGCTTTTTGACTCGTTTGTCCTGAGTCCTGGCCTGTTCGAAGATGGTGCTGGCGAGGTTGTAGTGCGCGTCGCCGCGGAGTTTGGGATCGTCGGTGGCGAGTACCGCTCCGAAGGCATCCATGGCTGCCTCGAAGTCGCCCGCCTTGGTGGCGGCGGTGCCGCGGGCGAACTGGAGTCGTTCCGGAGTTGTGGCTGCGGCGCGGTTCGACCCGAAGAAGCGGTCGGCGAGGACGCCGAGGCCGCGGCTGGCGCGGCTGCTGTCGGTCGCCGTGCGGGCACCGGACGGTTCGAGGAGTCGTTCAAAATTGAACTGAGCGTTGGCGAAATCGCCCTCGCGGTAGAACTTCCATGGGTCGCCGACGATGGGTTCCCTCGCGGCAGAGGCCGCGGGCGTGGAGATCGGCGTGGACTGGGCGAGCGATGGCTGCGGGGGCATGGCGATGAGCAGGGCGCCGGCGGCAGCGGCGGCCGGGATCGACGCGGTGCCTGGGCGGAGCCGGCTGGCGATGCCGAGCAGGTATGCGGTCACCAGCGAGAAGAGTCCGGCGGCGAGGGGCCACTGGAAGCGGTCGATGGCTTTTTTGGTCGTTTTCGCGTTCATGGCGGAGCGCTGGAGTTTCTGGAGAATGAGGTCGATGCGGGCGTCGCTGACGCCTTTGCTTTCGAGGGGCAGGTAGAGGCCGCCGGTGAGGGTAGCGATTTTCATGAGCGTATCGCGCTGGAGTCTGGAGAAGACGATTTTTCCATCGCGGTCGCGGTAGTATCCGCCTTCGGCCGACGGGTCGGGGATGACGCCGCCGGTCTGGGTGCCGACCGCGACGCAGATGAGGGAGACGCTGGCATCGCGGGCCCGGCGGGCGGCCGCGAGGGCTTCGCCTTCGAGTTCCTCGCCATCGGAGAAGAGGATGACGACCTGCTGACCGGAGAGGTCGGATTTGGTGAAGGTTTCGATGGCCTTGTCGATGGCCCGGGCGAGGTTGGAGCCTCCGCGGGGAATGATTTCGGCGTCCATGCTGTCGATGCTTTCGATGAGGGCGTCGGTATCCGGGGTGATCGGGGCGTACATGAAGGCCGAGCCGGCGAAGGGCATGAGTCCGATGCGGTCGCCGCGGAGTTTGCGGACGAGGTCGGCTGCGGCCAGTTTGGCGCGGGTGAGGCGGTCTGGCTGCAGGTCATTGGCGAGCATGCTTTTCGAGGTATCGATGGCGATGATGAGGCTGCGGCCGGAGCCACCGGATTCGACTTCGGTGAAGCCCCACTGGGGGCGGGCGAGGGCGACAATCATGAGGGCGATGCCGAGGAGTTCACAGGCGAAGGCTGCGGCGGAGCGCCGGCGGGCGTGCCATGACACCAATTGATCGAGGAGTCTCGGGGAAGCGATCCGGGTGAGGGATTTGCGTGCGTGGCTGGTCCCGAGGAAGCGGATTCCGACGAGGAGGGGGATGAGGAGGAGGAGCCAGAGGGCCGCTGGCTGGGCGAAGGCGACGTTCACGGGGGGTCAGGGGTAGCGCCGGAGAATGGTCTGGCGGGCGAGCAGACCGAGGCCGGCAAGGCTGAGGGCTCCCCAGAGTGGGTAGGCGAAGAGTTCATCGATAAGGGTGGAGCGCCGGATATTGAGTCTGGTTTTTTCGAGCTGATCGATTTCGCGGAAGATCGACTCCATGGCATTGGCGTCCCTGGCGTGGTAGTAGCGGCCGCTGGTGGTGGCGGCGACTTCCTTGAGGGTTTCCTCGTCGAATTCCTGGCGGACGCCAACGTACTGTCCCTCCGGCGTGGGTACGGGGACCTGATGGTAGCCGTGGGTGCCGATGGCGATGGTGTAGATGCGGATCCCGAGGGTGGCGGCGAGTTTGGCGGCCTCGCGGGGACCGATTTTGCCGGAATTGTTGGCTCCGTCCGTGATGAGGATGATGATTTTGGAGCGTGAATCGCGGTTGGTGAGGCGTTTGGCGGCAGTTGCGAGGGCGCTGCCGATGGCGGTGCCCATGTCGCGGGTCTGGTTGAACCAGATTTTGTCGAGGGTTTCCTCGAGCCAGTTCTTGTCGAGGGTGAGAGGAGAAGCGGGGTAGGGACGACCTGAGAAGACGACGAAGCCGACGCGGTCGCTGGGCCGGTTGCGGATGAAGTCCCGGGTGACCTTTTTGGCGACGGTGAGGCGGTCGACTTTTTCCCCTCCGACGCGCATGTCCTGGATGGACATGGAGAGGGAGAGGTCGAGCGTCATGAAGATTTCGACGCCGCTTTCCTCGATTTTTTCCTCAGTACGGAGCTTCTGGGGTCGGGCAAGCGCTGCGGTGCCAAGGGTGAGCGTGGCGAAGGTCAGGAAGAGACCGGCGGCTCCAAGGGCGGAGCGCGTTTTCTTTCCTGCGTTGCGCAGGAGGTGGAGGGACGAGAACTGGAGGGCGGACTGGCGTCCCGCAGCGGAGCGCAGCAGGGCCAGGATGGGCAGGAGGAGGAGGAGCCAGAACCAGCCGGGTTCTGCAAAGCGGTAGTGCTCAGGCAGGAGGCGCATGGGGGAGAGGGGGAGGCTGGTGGGGCGGGTGCGGAGAGACCGCTGCGGCCGACTGCGACGCCCTGATGGCACTGAGGGCACTGAGGGCACTATTGATGAGCGTCTCCGGTTGGGCGGAACTGTTTCCGAAAAGGATTTGGTCGCACTGCGAAAGAACGGCTTCGCACGCGGCGACGGCCGGGGTGGGCGGGGGAGCCGGCCGACGGGAGTGACCCATCATTTCCTCGGTGGTGGTGTAGCGGGCCATGATGCCTGACAGGCGGTCGAGGTAGTGGCGGACCGTGGTGGCCACGGCTGCGGCGGTTTCGGGGGTTGGGGAGGAGGCGGCGTGGCGCTGGAGTGCTTCCAGTTGCCGGATGGCTTCGCGGGCCGGGTCATGGGGGATGGCAGGGAAGCGGAAGCGGTGAACGATGCGTCCGAGGAGCGTCAGGGCGGCAACTAGTGCCAGGGCGGCGAGGAGGGCAGCGAGCAGCCACCACCACCATGCCGGGCCGGCGCCCGAGGCAGAGCCTGGGGCGACTGGTTCGACGATCTTTTCCAGTTCCGGGAATGGGATCATGGCACGGGGGACGGCGTGAAGGTGTGTCTGAAGATACGGTGGGGAAGGGGGAAATGCAAAACGTCTCCCGGGTTTTTGCCGGGTCTGGCGGATTCTGCGGAACGGGGCCGCGGTGGAGTGCTGCGGTCAGAAACGGCTGACGACGCCTGAAAGAAGCTCAAGGCGTTTCTCCAGTTCCCTGAGTCTGGGTTGGTGGCGGTTGTGGGTGTCGATTCCTTCGCCGAGCAGCAGAGTATGGGTTTTGGTGATGAGTTTGGAGGCCTGGATGGTCCATGGTTGCTGGCTTTTGGCCGTGGGGGCCTTGAGTTCGGCGAGCAGGACGGCCGCTTCGGCTGCCCCGAGGAGACGGCTGCCGTGGTCGAGTCTGGCTTGTTCGTTCAGGTAGAACAGTCTGCCGTAGGCGGAAGCGGCGGCGGCGATGGCGTCCGCGCTGCGCTGCGCGCGGGCGGCCTGCTGGGCGTGTTTGAGGGAGACGAGGCCCCCGCGGAGTTGTGCATTTTCCGAGCGGGAGTGAGGGGCGATGACCTTCCAGATGGATTCGGCCTGACCGAGGATAGTGGCGGCGGTGCTGGCGTCTCCCTGCGTGACGAAGGAATCGCCGAGGCGTTCCATGGCAAGGGCGAGCCGGGTAGCGGGTTTGGGAGACGCATTGGTGGGGAGGATGAGTCTGCCATTCGGGGAGCGGTGGTGGAGGGCTTGCCGGAGAGCCGTGGCGGATTCCGTGAGGCGAGCGGCGTCGTGGAGCGCTTCAGCCAGCGTGGTGAGGCAGTCGGAGTTGACGATGGCGGCTGTCTCGCTCCCCGGTTCTTCCTTGAGGGCCTGCGCGGCGGTTGCCGTGGCTTTGACTGCGGCGTCGAGGGCGGCTTCGTGCTGGGACGAGAGGCTGAGGATGCGGGCATGGGAGCGCTGACCGCAGGCGTTGTTGAGGACACTCTCGAAGGTGCCGTCGCACCTGGTGCGGAGCAGGTCGGCGAACCGTGAGGCGAGTGTCAGGGTGGCGGGGGGCAATGCTTTCTGCAGTTCCGCGCAGACTTCCGCTGTTTCGGCGAGTAGTTCCGAGACCTCTGCGAGGAGGCTGCCGGAGGCGCTGCCGTCGAGGGGATGACTGCTGATGGTCTGCTCCACGAGCTGGGCGGCCGCGACGGAGTCTTCGAGGTAATGGCACTTCAGGAGCGCGAGTTGTTTTCCGGCGGCGGCGTGGGCGAGTTCCTCGGCGTAGAATCTGGTTCCGGGGTGATCGGCGTGCAGTGACTGGAGGTGGGTGATGGCGCGCCGCCACATGCGGAAGGATTCGGGCCACTGACCGTTTCTGGCATGATTTTCCGCTGTGAAGGTGGCGACACGGGCGCGGAAGCGGCGGAAATCGTAGGCGCTGTCCGGGGCCTCCGGACGCCCGAGAGACCAGTCGAAGGAAGCGATCTGTCCTTCGATGTTGGTGATTTCATCCTGCCTGCCGGCCTTTTCGAGGGCGGGTTTGCAGCGGAGGAGGATCAGAGAAGCCAGTTCCCTGGCCTCGTGGAGGGTGTCGGTCCGGGCGGTGGCGACTGATTTGGCGGCGTGGTAACTGGAAGCGGCGGCAGCGCCGGTGGCAGCGAGGAGAAGGCAGGCGGCGCTGGCCGGTGCCCAGTGACGCCGGAGTTTGCGTGAGACCCAGTACAGGGCGGAGGCCTCGGTGTGCACGGGATCGCCATTGAGCCAGCGGGCGATGTCGTCGCGCAGTTGTGCGGCGGACTGGTAGCGGCGGGCGGGGTCTGGGAAGAGGCATTTGGCGGTGATGGTGGACAGGTCGGCGGGAATGGAACGGCAGATTGATCTTGGGGAAGGTTTGTCGCCGGTCTGGGCGGCAGCGAGGGCCGCGCTGAAGCTGCTGTTGGCGTTTATGGGGCACTGGCCGGTGAGTAGCTGGAAGAGGAGACAGCCAAGGGAATAGATGTCCGAGAGGGTACTGACGTTCTGCCATTCACAGCGTGCCTGTTCGGGAGCCATCCATGGGAGCGAGCCGATGAGTTCGCCATTTCTTGTGAGGGTGACGTCGAGGGTGGAGCCTGTGGTGCGCGCGGCGATGCCGAAGTCGACGATTTTCGGAGTGCCGTCTGCGGCGATGAGGATATTGGCGGGTTTGAGGTCGCGGTGGATGATGCCGGCCTGATGGGCGTGGAGAGTGGCTTCGCAGATGCCGAGAAAAGCGGTCATTTTCCGCTGGAGGGATACTGCGGGAGAGGCGGCCCAGACATCGATGGCGGGGCCGTCGATGAGTTCCATGGCGATCCAGCGGCCGGACGGGCTCTGGCCTGTGGCGTAGACCCGGGCGATGGAAGGGTGTGCGAGAGAAGACGCGATTTCGGTTTCCCGCTCGAAGCGGAAGCTGGCTGGTCCGCTGCTATGCCATGGGGCCAGGAACTTGAGTGCGACGGGGCGGAGGGTGCCTTCCTGAATGGCGCTCCAGACGATCCCGAAATTTCCGCGGCCGATGAGGGAACTGAGGATGTATCCATCGGCCGTGGGGATGGGAGTGTCCTCGGCCAGGAGATGGGGGTGTTCCGGAGAGTTCATGGTTCTGGTGGTGGCAGGGTGACAAGTGGAGTCTCCACGGGTGAAGAGCAGGGATTGTTCCACCGGAGGCGTTCGTCGGGAGAAAGCGGGAGTCGGAGCGGCCGAGTGGGTGGCCGGCAGAGAAACCGTGGGCGGGGCATGGTGGTCAGATGACGCGCCGAGCCTGGACTTTCCGGGATGGCCTGTCGATATCCGTGACCGGGGTGGGCGATGGCGGTTGGAAGCTCCGAAAAACGGCTGAAAAATCCCTTGCGGTGGCGTAGTGGTGGTTGAAGAATGCTCCCTCTCCCAAAGAAGAACTTTTTTAACGAACCATGGCCAAAACCTGCTGGATTGAGCGTCAGAAGCGCAAGCAAAAGACGGTGAACAAGTACGCTGCGCTGCGCGCTGAGCTGAAGAAGAATCACGATTATGTGGGCCTTTCGATGCTGCCTCGGAATGCCAGCCCGACGCGCCTGACGAACCGTTGCCAGTTGACGGGTCGCCGCCGTGGATACATCGGCCGTTTCAAGCTGAGCCGGATTTCCTTCCGCGAACTGGCGAACGGCGGCATGATTCCCGGGGTGACCAAGTCGTCCTGGTGAGTCGCTGCGGTTGACTGCAGAAGTAAATTGACGGGTGGGGGCTGGGGCACGTATGTGTTCCCGGTCCCTTCTCCATTTTCGGGAGATGGTAACCGATCCGCGCCATGCCGATTTACGAATACATTGCTGAAGACCCTGAGCAGTCCTGCCGGATCTGCGCGCGCGGTTTTGAGTTGATGCGGCCGGTGGACCGGGCACCCCTTGAGGTTTGTCCACTGTGCAAGAAGCCGGTGCGGAAGTTGGTTTCGAGGGTGAATTCGCCGAAGCTGACGAAGCCGATATCGGTGTCGGACGCGAAATCGCGGGGGCTGACCGTGCTCAAGAGGAGAGACAAGGGCGTTTACGAGAAGCTATGAGCACCCGGAGACTGAACCACGAACCGATGATGTGAACGAATGGCCGGGTTCCCCCGGAATGCCGGCCCTGTTATGAACGCTGTTTGTTATCTTCCTGTGTCCCTTGCTGAATCCACGCATCAGGTCGTGAAGAATTGGGATGCGGTTACCGGCGGTGATTTGATCTGGCAGATCGGGCTGATTGTCTTCTTTGTGCTGCTCAATGGATTCTTCGTGGCGGCGGAGTTTGCGATCGTGAAGGTGCGGGCGAGTCAGATTGACGAACTGATCGAGGAGAAGCGTTCGGCGCGTGGGGCGATGGAAGCGCGGCGGGTGGTGGCGCGATTGGATGACTATCTGGCAGCGACGCAGTTGGGGATCACGATGGCGAGTGTGGCATTGAGCATGTTCGGGGAGCGCTACATCGAGGCGCTCCTGCAGCCGCTGCTGTGGAAGATCTGGCCTGAGGGCACTCCCGCATGGCTGCCGATTCCGATGCTGTCGTTTGTGATCGCGTTTGGGATTCTGACATTCCTGCATGTCGTGTTCGGGGAACTCATGCCGAAGTCGCTGGCGATCCGGAGGTCATTGAGCACGGCGATCGCGGTAAGCCGGCCGCTGACTGGGTTCGAGTGGATTTTCCGCTGGGCGATCCGGCTGTTGAACGGAACGGCGAACCGGCTGCTGCGGTGGATTTTCAGGATTGATGCGTCGCATGACCATGCGAACATTCACAGCGCCGAGGAGCTTCAACTGCTGGTGGAGGAGTCGGGTCGTTCCAAGCAGGTGACGCCGACGGAGCGGGATATTTCGATCAATGCGCTGGAGTTGAATGATCTGGTGGCGCGGGACGTGATGACGCCGCGTACGGAGATCGTGGCTCTTGATCCGCGGGAGGATTTCCAGGCGAGTCTGGCGGTGGCGCTGGAATCGAAGCACACGCGGTTTCCGCTGCGGGAGCGGAATCTGGATGTGTGCCTCGGAGTGGTGCACATCAAGGATTTCCTGCGGATCATCAACGATCCGAAGCCTGATCTGGCAAAGATCAGGAGGGACATCATCATTGCACCGGAGACGCAGCCCCTTGACGAGCTGCTGAAGATTTTTCTGGCGAAGCGGGCGCACATGGCACTGGTGGTGGATGAGTTCGGGGCGACGGTGGGGATGGTGACGCTGGAGGACGTGCTGGAGGAACTGGTTGGGGAGATTGAAGATGAGTTTGACGTGCCCGTGCCGCTGAATGACGGATTTGTGCGGGTGAGCGACGATGAATTCGTGGTCGATGGGAAGCTGCCGCTGTACACCCTGGGAGAACACACCGATCTGGAGCTGGAGAGTGACGAAGTGTCGACGATCGGGGGCTATGTGACCTCCGAGATGGGGAGGCTGCCGGAGGCTGGCGATACGGTGGGACTGGAGGAGTACCGGGTGACGATTGTGGAGGTGGATGGCCGGAGGATTCTGAAGATGAGGTTTGAGCGGGTGGGTCCGGAAGAAGCGCAGGCGGTAGCGGGGACGGGCGAGGGGCACTGACGGGGCTGGAGTCTGGCCTTGTGGGTGATTGGTGGGGGCGGAAGCCTGGAAGAATGGCTTTTGAGGTGTGGGCTGGATGTGGCATGGTGCGGGGATGAAAACGAGCCGGGAACTGCTGCTGCTGCTGATGATGGGAATGGAAGCGACGTGCGGCCTTGTCCGTGCGGCGGTTCCGGATGCGGTGGCGGCGGCGGTTATCGCGCAGGATAAGGCGCTGGCGGCGGCCCGCCGGGTCGGGGAGGCGTGGATGGAGTCGGTGCGTGCCGGCGATTATGGGGCGGGCATGAAACTGTGGGGGTATCAGGCATTTGAAAAGGTGTCCCGGCGGTATGTGGAGGAATCGCTGCGGGAGCAGTCTGGGGAACTGGGCGACCTTACGGTGGCCCGCCTGCTGGAGGACCGGAGCATCCTGGATGGCGAGGGACCGGCCGAGGCTCCGGGGACTTATGTGACGCTGCGGTGGTTTTCGCGGTATGGGAAGAAAGTGCAGCGCGAGTTTCTGGTGCTGCATGAACCGGCGCAGGATGGGGATGGAATGCGGGTCATTGGTCTGCGGCGGGAAGATCTGCCCGGGGGCAGGGAGGGGACCGTCGAACTGGCAGCGGACCTGGGAATGGCGGGTCTGCTGCGGTTGCGCGGCGCGGCGGAAAGCAAATGGCGGCCATATGTCGAGGAGGCCGAAGCGCTGGCCGCGGGGATGAAGCTTACCGTGCCGCCTTTGCCGCCTGTGGTTCCGGGCGTGGCGTCAGCCGAGGTCCGGGAAAAGGCCGGAGCGGATGTGGTGGCGTATCTGATGGACGGTGTGAATCCGATGCTCGAGAAGATCGGGGACGGGCAGGGCAGGCGGGAGGCCCGCATGGTGCTGACGAGTTATGCCATGCTGATGCTTTACCAACCGGGGGAAGAGACCATCCAGCGCCTTGGCGCGGTGATTGGAGCAGACGGGGCGAAGAGTGGTTTGCCTGCTGGTTTGTGGCAGCCCGTGGTGCGGGCAGTGGTGGACAAGGAACCAGCCGAGCGGGTCTATGAACTGGTGCAGAGCATGGTTTCGGATGTGGCCCTGCATGTGCGGAATCAGGAGAATGAACAGGCGATGGAGGGAACCGCGAGGGAGTTGCTGGACAAGGCCTTCCAGAACATGGCGTCGCTGCCGTCCTACGAGGTGCGGGCCGAGTTCAGGGCTGGCGGGCGGGTGGCGACGATGGAGGCGGCCATGACGCTCGATGCTGCCGAGATTCGGCTGAAGGGGTTTGACGGAGTAGCGCAGCAGCGGTTGGCGGGGCGCGACGGATTCTGGATTTCCAGGGATGACGGGAAGACGTGGCGGGTGGATCCGGAGCACGAGACCGCGGCCGGCTTGCTGAGGACCCTCACGGCGCCGGTGGATCCTGGTTTCAAGGTAACCGGGCAGCATGAATTTGTGCTGGCTGGCGAGGAGGTGGTGAATGGGGAGAAGCTGATCCGGGTACGGAGCCGGGAAGCGACCGCGGAGGCACCGCTGGATTACTGGGTTTTGATCTCGAAGGCTGGGCCGGTGATCCGGCAGGCCGAGGTGATCCTGAATTTCGGGGATCTTCCGGCGCTGGCAAAGCTCACCTACACGAGGCTGGGTCGGTCGGTGCGGATTACGAAGCTGGCCAGCGGTGCCACTCCCGCGGCGTCGGGCGAGTCCACGGGGACCGAGGGCAAATGAAGCACGGATTCATGAATCGCCGGAATCTGCTTCAAGTTCTTGCGGGCGTCGTGGTGGTGCCGGGAGGCCGTGCTGCGGTGGTGGCTCCGCAGCGTGGCATTGTGTACAGCACGGCCGGTGGGGAGCGGCTGGCTCTGGATCTGTGGAAGGCTCCGCAGCCGGGTCTGCGCCCGGTGGTGATGTGCATTCATGGAGGGGGCTGGCGCGGAGGAAACCGTGGAGACATGGCGCCGTTTGCGGCGGAGTTTGCGGCCGCCGGTTTCACTGCGGTTACCGTGAGCTATCGGCTCCATGATCCTGTGAAGTCTCCGCAGCATGTGTGGCCGGCCGCATTCGATGATGTGCAGCGGGCCGTGCGGTGGCTGCGGGAGAATGCCGGAGCGTTGTCGATTGATCCCGGGAAGATTGTGGCGCTGGGGGCATCGGCCGGGGGGCATCTGGCGGCGCTGCTGGGGTTGCGCGAGACGAGGAAGCAGGCCGGGCCGGTGCCGCTTTCGCATGAGACGAGCCGGGTCAATGGGGTCATCGACGTGTTTGGTCCAAGTGATCTGACGAAGGATTTTTCCGCCGTGCGGGTGGGAGGCGGCAGCGTGCAGGATCTGGTGGATGATTTCATTGGGCGGGGAAAAACGGAGAAGCAGCGTGCCGAGGACCGGCGGGATGCTTCGCCGGTGGCGCATGTTGATGGCTCCGCCGTTCCCTTTCTGATTTTCCATGGGGCGCTGGATCCCATAGTTCCGGTGGAGCAGGGTCGGATTCTCGACACGGCGCTGCGGCGGGCTGGCCGTGATTGCCGTTATGTGGAGTGGGCGCGCGAGGGTCATGGGCTGGGGGCTCCGGGGTCGATGGAATCGTTCCGCCGGGAGACGATGGCGTTTCTGCGGAAAGTAGCGTCGTCGTGATCGTCGGGGCGTCAGCAGATCGGGCATCTTACAGTTTGCCGAGGGGCGGGCTGGCGGGTATAGGCAGAGCCATGATGGACCGGAAACATCGACAGTCGCACATGGGATCGGAAGTTCCTGATGAACTGCCCATTGCTGCGGTGGTCCCCGGAAACAGAGGAGGTGAGGCGTGAGTGCGCGGGCCAGTGGATCGCTGCTGGAGCAGTCGCTCAAGGATCTCATGGTGGAATGGCAGAGGTGCCGGGCCTCATGGAACGATGGCAAGGCACGGGAATTCGAGCATGATTACCTTGAGCCGATACCCGCGATGGTGAACCAGGTGCGGCCAGTGATCGAGGACATCGACGTGCTGCTGCGTAAACTGAGGAACGACTGTGAGTGAGCCGATCCCATCGGGCGCGGAGTGCGCCACTGAGTTGCTGAGGGAGTGGCTCGAGACGGCGCGGGCCTGGACGGTGCGCGAGGCTGATTTTCTGAAGGAGCAGCGGATGAAGCGCGGCGCGGTGGACCGTAAGGGTCGGGAAGCGGTGAAGTCCGCCGAGGCGAAAGCAGAAGCGAGGCGGTCGGTGGTGCAGGCTCAGTTGTCGGCCGAAGAAGCTGCGGTGGCGGGGCGCTACGAACGGCGGCGGCAGCGTCTCGCAAAGGCGGTGACGCAGATGCAGCGGAAGCTTCCGGCCATGGCACGGCATTTCCGCGAGAATCGGCTGGGAGCCCTGCAGATGGCCAAACGGAGGGCCCAGAGGGATCATGA
>JBIICE010000250.1:0-5545 GCA_044239025.1 Verrucomicrobiales bacterium | reverse complement strand
CCCACATCAGATTCGCATGCCCGGCCTCGGCAAGGGTGTCGCGCCGCCACCGCAGCTTCCCGGTCGCTCCCTCCAGACACACCAGAATTCCGGTCGCTCCCATCGCATAGACCTTTCCGTCATGCGCCGTCGGCGTCGCCCGCGGCCCATCGCCGCCCATCGCCTCGGAAAAACGCGCCTTCTCCGCATGAACCCATAACGGCGCACCGGTCCGCTTCTCATAGGCCACCGTGACCTCCTCCGCGCCTCTCTGTTCCTGTGTCACTGCAAAGTCTCCGGCGACCGCAAAACCGCTCCAGCCAAGGCCCACTTCCCGACGCCACAGCTCACGCGGTGGACGCGCTTCCCAGCCAGCCGGCAACTGCGGCGCAGGGTCCAGCGCCGTGCCTGACTTCCCGAGGAATTTCGGCGCATCCTCCGCACCATCGGTCGTGAAGCGCAGGGCCCGTTCCCCGCTGCGGGTCGCAACGACCAGCGGAGCCACGGCTTCCCCGGGCTTCGGCTGCCAGCGCCAGGCCAGCTGCGGCAGAAAATCCCCCATGTGTCCATCTTTCCTCACCGCCGCCCCCGCCAACACCAGCAAACCTCCCAGCACACTCAGACCACGCCACCGCTCCCGCCACGCCAGCCGACTCAATCCCAGCAGCCATAGCGCTGCCAGCAGGAGCGAAACAAACACGGCACCCACCCCGGCAAACCCGGTGGCAAAGGAAAACCGGTCGAGGGCCGGCACCACATGCAACGCCAGCAGAGCCAGCCAAGGCACCGCCAGCAGGCCCACCAGCAGCTTCCAGCGCACTCCATTCCCTGTCTTCTTTTCAGTTTCTTCGGACATACGTCCCTTCCATACGCCCCGAATCGGCTCCCGCCCACCACGGATTCACTCCCCCTTTTTCCCTCGACACACCCCAGCACAACGCAATTCATGACCCATCCCGCGACCGCCACCCGTACCTTTCCCACTCATGATCGTCCTCAGCCACAAGTCCCCGGATTTCGCCGCCGACCTCGCTCGCCTCGACCGGCGTCACCTTCCCTCCGCAGACCTCCAGTCGTATGTGGCCGACATCATCGCGGAAGTGCGCAAAGGAGGTGATAAGGCCGCCGTCGCCTTCGCTCGTAAATTCGACGGTGCCTCCCTTCGCCCAGCCGACCTCGCGGTCCACCCGGAAGAACTCAAGGCAGCCGCACGATCGGTCTCCGCCGAAGTGAAACAGGCGCTGCGCGCTTCCCACCGCAATGTCATGGCTTTCGCCCGCAAAAGCCTCCGCAGGAACTGGAAAATGAAGAATGCGGAAGGGGCCGACGTCGGCGAAGTCTACCAGCCGTTCCAACGCGTCGGCATCTACGTCCCCGGCGGCACCGCCCCGCTCATCTCGACTGTCATCATGACCGTCACCCTGGCCAAGGCAGCCGGCGTGCCGGAAATCGTGGTCTGCTCTCCCTGCGGAAAGGACGGTCGCATCAATGACGCCATGCTCTTCGCCCTCCAATTGGCCGGGGCCACGGAAATCTACCGCATCGGTGGAGCCCACGCCATCGCCGCCCTCACCTTCGGCACGGAATCCATCCGCCCAGTCGACAAAATCATGGGCCCAGGCAACAAGTTCGTCGTCGAAGCCAAACGCCAGCTGTTTGGAGCCGTCGCCATCGACCTCCTCCCCGGCCCCAGCGAAATCATGGTCATCGCCGATGACAGCGCACGCCCGGACTTCATCGCGGCCGACCTCCTCGCCCAGGCGGAACACGGCAAGGACAGTCAGGTCCTCCTCGCCACCCCCTCGCTGAAACTCCTCCGCGCCGTCGAAAAGGAGGTCGCCCGCCAGCTCGCTTCCCTCCCCAGAGCCGACATCGCCCGCGAATCCCTCCGCACCGGCGGTACGCTCGTCCACACGAAGGACCTCGACGAGGCCATCCGCATCGCCAACGCCTGGGCCCCGGAACACCTCAGCCTCATCGTCCGCAGGGAAGCCCCGCTCCTCCCCCGCATCCGCACCTCCGGGGCCATCTTCGTCGGCAATTACAGCCCGGTCGCGGCAGGTGACTTCCTCGCCGGACCCAGTCATACGCTGCCCACCGGCGGTGCCGGAAAATCCTTCCCAGGCCTCACCGTCGATCAGTTCCAGCGCCGCACCAGCATCGTCAAGCTCAGCCGCAGCGCTCTCCGCAAGTCCGCACCCATCATCGAACTCTTCAGCGAAATCGAAGGCCTCGCCGCCCACGGACGCTCTGCTTCCATCCGCGCGGCCGACTGATCACCGCCCCATCCCATGCGAACGCCCACCCCGCGCCTGCTCACCGTCACCGCCGTCACCGCCGTCACCGCCGCGGCTCTCGCACTGTGCAGCAGCCCAGCGGCCGCCGCCGCCAAATCCTCGAAATCCTCCAAATCCTCGGCTTCCCCGGGTTCCCAGCCATCCAGGCCCTCCAGCGCCGCGCCCTCTCCGCGAAATTCCCCCGGGGCTGCGGCCTCCCGCCGCGCCGTCGCCGCCATGCAGGCAGGCGACTGGATCGACGCCCGCAAACAGTGGCTCGAAGTCGTCGGACTCGAACCCGGCAATGCCGGCGCATGGTCCAATCTCGGAAAAGTCGAGTTCCGACTCAAGGAATACGAGGCCGCCGCCGACAACCTCGAGAAGGCCATCTCTCTGCGCCCGGCCCTCTCGGATTCATGGATCACCCTCGGCTTCGTCTACGCCGAACTCGGAGCCCCCATGCGCGCCATCTCCTGCCTCACCCGCGCCGTCCACGAAAACCCCGCCGACCCGGAAACCCGCAACGCTCTCGCCATCCACCTCAAGAGAATCGGATGGACGGCCGCCGCGGAATCGGAACTCCTCAAGGCCATCGATACCGAACCCAAATTCGCCGAAGCCCATTTCAACCTCGCGGTCATGTACCTCGAACGGAAACCCCCGGCCGTGGAAATGGCCCGCCGCCACTACATCACGGCCCGCCAGCTCGGGGCCGCCCCGGACGACGAAATGGAAAAGCAGTTCGCTCCCGGAGCATCCGATGATCCTTCCGATGATCCTTCCGCCGGAAAATCCGGACCGGAAACCGACGCCTCAGCCAAACCCACCAGCCCGCCGGCCCCCTAACGTTCCCCGCCATGACCGACCGACGCTCTTTCCTCCGCTGCGCTGCCCTCGCCGCAGCCTCTCTGCCCGCGGCTGCCTACAGCCAGGGCCGCCTCCCCGCCCCTCCGGAAATCACCGCGGATTCCGGCATCGTCATCGACGCCGTCACGGGAGCCTCGATCTTCGAGAAGAATGCCGACGAACGCCGCCCCGTCGCCAGCACCCAGAAGCTCCTCAGCGCCCTCGTCGCCGTCGAATCGACCAGCATGGAGAAAATCACCACGGTGCTCGCCGCGGAAACACGGGTCGAACCGCACAAACTCTACCTCAAAACCGGCGAACGTCTGCCGCTCCGCACGCTCCTCGAGGCCATGCTCATCGAAAGCTGCAACGACTGCGCCCATTGCCTCGGCCGCAGCTGCGCCGGCAGCGAAGCCCGCTTCGCCGAATGGATGAACCGCCGCGCCGCCCGCCTCGGCATGACTTCCAGCCGCTTCGTCAATGCCTCGGGCCTCCCCGCGGAAGGCCAGTACTCGACCGCCCGCGACATGTCCCGCGTCGCCCGCGCCGCCCTCTTCAACAAAACCATCCGCTCCATCGTCGGACGCAGCGAAATCACCATCACCCGCGGCGACGGACGCACCAAGAAGCTCGAGACGACCAATTATCTCCTCCGCCGCAACAACACAAACTACCTGCCGGTCTGCAATGGCATGAAGACCGGCTACACCAACGCCGCCGGAAAATGCCTCGTCTCCAGCGCCACGTTCCGCGGCCGCACGGTCATCTGCGTCATGCTCCGCAGCAGCAGTAAAGTCATCTGGAAGGAAAGTGCCGCCCTCCTCAACTGGTCGCTCGGCCTCGGCATCGACTGAAGCCCCTCACGCTCCCCTGCCCATGTCCTCCCCGGATGTTCCCCGCTCGCACCCCCGCTACCTCTCGCTCATGACGCGCGAGAAGATCACCGCGGGCGTGGCCCGGGGCGTCACGTCCCCGCACGGCCTCATCGCTCATGGCCGCGGCGAAGCCTTCGATTACCTCCTCGGCGAAATCTCCCACACGTTCGCCATGGCCGCCACCCACATGGCCGGCTCGCTGCTCGCAGCCTCCCGTCACCCGGTCATCTCGGTCAACGGCAACGCCTGCGCCCTCTCCGCCCCGGAACTGGTCGAACTCGCGAAAGTCTCGGGTGCCCGCCTTGAAGTGAACATCTTCCACACATCTCCGGAACGCGAACTCGCCATCCGCGACATGCTCATGGAGGCGGGTGCCACCGATGTCCTCCTGCCTTCGCGCACCCACGCCCTCAGCCACATCGAATCAAACCGCCGCTGGGTCCATCCCGATGGCATCTTCGCGGCTGATACCGTCTTCGTCCCCCTCGAGGATGGCGACCGCTGCGAGGCCCTCGTCCGCAATGGCAAACGCGTCATCACGGTCGACCTCAACCCGCTTTCAAGGACGGCGCGTACTGCCACCGTCACGATCGTCGATAATCTCGTGCGCTGTCTCCCGGAGATCACTGCTGCGGTCAGGGCGACAGAACTCCTCAAGAAGGCGGGAATCGACGGCACCCGCACTCCTGCCGAAGTCCTGCGCGGCTGGGACAACCGCGACATCCTCCGCCAGGCGGAACGAGCCCTCCGGGGTTGGATCCCATGAGCGACTGCTGCCACTCCCCCAAACCACCGGAGCCAGCCAAACCTTCCTGCTGCAGCAGCCGGGAACCCGCGCCTCCTCCTCCCGGACCTTCGTGCTGCGGAGGCTCCCCTCATGGACACGCCGCGGTCACACCATCGGCGACCGCAGCGTGGTTCTGCCCCATGTGCCCGGGCGTCGAATCGGACCGCCCGGGCGATTGCCCGAAATGCGGCATGGCCCTGGAACGCAATCCGGAGGTCGCCGGCGATGATCGGGCGGAAGCCGCAGAAGCGGCCCTGCTCCGCAAGCGGCTCGTCGCCTGCACGCTTCTCGCCCTTCCGGTCTTCGTGCTCGCCATGGGGGAAATGCTCCCGGGCCGCCACGGCCAGCCTCTCGTTCCCCACCCCGCCAACGGCTGGATCCAGTTCGCCCTCACGTCGCTCTGTCTCTTCGGGCCAGGCCGATTCCTCCTCGCACGCGCTGTCAGCTCGATCCGCCACCGCAGCCTCAACATGTTCACCCTGACGTCCCTCGGGACGCTGGCCGCATGGGGCTTCAGCACGTTCTCCCTGGCATTCCCCCACGCGCTCCCCGCGACCTCCGGCAACCATGGCCAGCACCACCCGCTTCTTTATTTCGAATCGGCCGCGGTCATCACGGCTCTCGTGATTCTCGGGCAATGGATGGAATCGCTCGCCCGCAGCCGCACGGGCCACGCCCTCACGGCCCTGCTCCAGCTCTCCGCCAAATCGGCCCGCCGCCTCCTCCCGGACGGCTCGGAGGAGGAAATCCCCGCTGCCACCGTCGCCGCCGGCGATCACCTC
>JBIICE010000249.1:0-5554 GCA_044239025.1 Verrucomicrobiales bacterium | reverse complement strand
CCTTGCGGGGTCGAAGTAGCCCTCGAGCCACCGGGCCGCCTGCGGCGGAATGGAGTCGGCTGGTCCGGGTTGCGGGCAGAGTCGGAAGGCAAAACCAATGGGGGACTTGCCGGCTCGCGCGCCGCGGGTGAGCGGGCTTTCGCCCCAGTGATCGCCCGTGGCGACGGCTGTGAAATCGCTCAAGGCTCCATCCTTCGTGTCGATCCAGCCCGTGAGAGTGCCTTGGAAGCCACGCGAGCCGTCCTTGGTTTCCATGTGGAACTCGCCGGAAAGCGTGGCCCGTCCGGCCCACCCGGGCGTGAGTGTCAGGGTGACTGATTTTGCTTCTTCCTTGCTCCAGTGCGGCGGCTCGCCACGGGTGCCGTCGACGAGGTGGTAACGGGCGATGCGCTGCGCGATGGCCGGCGGAACCGGAATGGACTTTCCGACGGCACTGCCGGTTGGAGGAACGAGTGCCTTGAGATCGTCTGCGGTGAGCCAGAGGTGATCGACGGCTGCTCCGAGTCCACGGTGCTCGTAATCATCATCCTTGCGGGCGGGCGGGGTCACTGGCTGAAGCTTTCCGGATGCGCTGCGTTCAAGGACCCGTGTGTGGACCTTGATGACGGCACCACCCTCCGGGAGGCGGCGTTCGTAGCGGGCTTCGCGGGTTGGCTGGCGGACGGGGCCACCGGCCCTGCGTTCCGAGGCCGGAAGCTTTTCCCACTTGGCGAGGGCGTCCTCGAGCATGGCGACGAGGCGTTCCGGTCCACGGTTGTTATTGAAGCCGAGGAATTTGCCTGATGCCGTGAACACATAGCGTCCCTGCCGGGTGGCGTCGCCCGCGTTGCCGCGCGGACTTTCTTTGGTCATCTCGCGGAAGAATTTTCCTTCCGGATCATTCTGCCGGCGCAGGTACCAATCGTCCATGGCGAGCGGCACGAATTTTTCGCGGATGAGCCGCTGCACTTCCGGGTTGCTGAAGACGAACTCACGGTCCGCCACCCCATTGTTTCAGGTGCAGCCGAGCGGATGCCCGTCCATTTCCCACAGGAAGATCGGCCGACCCGCCTCGTCGGCCTTGCGGCGCGCCTCCGTGAGATTCGTTTCCCATGGAATGGCCAACCATGAAGATTCGTCCGCAGCTGGCTGGATGACCGAGAGAAGCTCCGTGACCGCGGCAGGCGGTGCGTCGGCCATCGCCATGGTGGCCAGCAGCGGGAGCAGGAAGAATTTCCGGAACATGCGGGGAGCATCGCATCGCGCCGGGCGAGCCGTCAATGACGCGCCTGCGGGTCGAAGTTTCCACTCTCCCACGAATGGTTGCTGATGGCTGGCTGGAGTTCCTCGCGCGGCCATGGGGCGGTTTCGCCGCGGCTCCATGGGTCTGGACCGATCCATTCCGTGCGGCGGCCCGTGATGGTGAGCACTCTCTTCTGAGGGTCGACGGTGACGAGGGCCCAGAGGGGATCGCGGTAGGCCGCCACGGACTTGAGGTGCGGATGGCGGCGGTGGACCTCCGGTGGAAAGGTTTCGCGGGCGGCCGCCGCGGCATTGAGCCACCAGTACGAGGCACTGTTGATGGCAATGTAGCGGACACCGTCGATTTCGCGGGCATAGTCGAGGTGGCGATGACCGGAGAACACCGCGACGATCCGGCCTGGCTGGCTCCGCTGGGCCTCCGCAAGAATTCCGCGAACGGCTGCGCTGTTCTCCACGCAGCCTTCGTTATCGGCGTCGACTGGCTGGTGAATGAAGACGAGGGCGGGGCTTGTCTCGGCAGCGAGCTGATCCCGGAGCCATGCGAGCTGGTCATCGGCCACAAAGCGACGGTACCCCTTCGATGTGCCGCCCGGATCGTTGCCATCAAGAACAATGCCCCGCACGGCCCCGGCCCCGAAGGCATAATGCCGCTCCGGCATCCCGAAGAAGGCAGCCGCCTGGGCGCGGCTGAAACCGCCATCCATGTCGTGATTGCCGAGCACGTGATGCCGCGGCCCCCCGAACGAATTCCATGCCTCGAGGAAGGCACGGTTCCGTTCGTGCGGCACGCAGAAGTCGCCCAGCTGGAGGATGAAATCGACCTTTTCCTGCTTCATGGCCGCGACAAATGCCGAGAGGCGCGCCACACCGTCGGGCATGATATCCTGGTGGACATCTGAAATGATGCCGAAGCGGAGCGGAGCGGTCGCTGCCGATGCCTGCAGCGGCAGGATGAGCGGAAGACTGACGATCCGGCGGACGAAGTGACGGCGGGAAGTTGTCATGACGTTGGACAGTGATGATTTCAGCGGGGCCACCAGCAGATGACGAATGCACCGGCCAGCAGGGCGAGCCCGAAGGCCGGAGCCATGCGCTTCGTGAGCGGCCATGATCCCGCGATGGCCACCATGACGAATTTCGCGGCGACATTCGCCATGACGGCAATCACAATCGTACGGGAAGCCGTCGCTGCCTCCAGCTGGCCACGCTGCGCCAGCTGTGAAGTGGTGAGGGTGATGGCATCGACATCCGTGAGGCCCGAGATCGCGGCTACGGTGTACAGTCCGGCGGATCCGAACTGTTCCCGGGCAGCGGCCACCGCGACGAGGACGAGCGCGTAGAGACCACCGAACACCATGGCGGCTTTCAGCCCGGCCGGATTTTTCTGTTCCGGCAGCGAGACCGCTTCCCGCCTGCTCATGCGGTAGAGCAGGAGGGCGGCGGCGGCGCTCACAGCGAAAAGCGTGGCGACCGGTGCCGCCAGCGGCACGAGGTGACCCGGCGCAGTGGCCGCGATTTCCACGATGACGCGGAGCATGGAAACGCACGATGCCGTCGTGATGACGAACGCGCCAAGAGGAGCGAGCGAGGGATCGGCAGCCGTGCGCCGGGCGAAGCTGACGGTGGTGGCCGTGCTCGAAACCATGCCCCCAAGCATCCCAGCAAGGACAGCGCCACTGCGGTGACCGAGGAATTTCCATGCCACGTAGCCGCTCAGGCTGATTCCCACGATGAGCACCACCATGAGCCAGATGCTGAAGGGATTCCACGCGAGGTAGGGACCGAAGTAACGGTCTGGCAGCACGGGAAGAATGATCAGGCTGATGACCACGAAGAGCATGATCGAGCGCATGTCTTCGTCGCCGACCGCAGCGGCAAAGTCATGCATTGGCTTCTTGAGATGCAGCAGCATCACCATGAGGCCGCCGAGCATGGCCGCGAGCGCCATGTCTCCGGCCGCGAGCAGGGCACCAATGCCGAAGAGCAGCAGCGCGGCCACCTCCGTGGTCAGGCCGGGATCGATTTCACCGACCCGCATGCGGAGAAGATTGGCCGTCACGAGGAGCGCCGCCAGTGAGAGGAATCCCGCGGCAAGGACCCAGCCGCCGTGGATCACCGCCAACCGTCCGCAGACGGTACCCATGAGCGCGATGAACGGAAACGTGCGGATTCCGCCGATGGTGGCGTGGGTGCGCTGCCGCTGCAGGCCAAGGAGCAGGCCAAGCGCGAGCGAAACCGTGAATGGTACGAGAGTCTGCGGATCCATCGGGAAAGGGCTACCCCCCGGAAAGATGACCGCGTTTCCCGGTTTCGTCGCGCGGGATCTGCGACGGCTCTGCGGTCCTCGCTCCGTCCGCGTTCCCGGAAAAGGGAAAGCCGATCTCTGCGTTACCATGGAGTCCGATGCCTCGCCCGCCCCATCTCATCTCCACTGCCCTCAGGGCTGCCGTCAGCAGCGCGGCGCTGTCGTGGGGATTGCTGGCGGTCAAGGCCGAGCCGCCCGCCGATGCTCTGCGGCACTGGGCCTTTCAGCCCATGCAGGCCGGGAGCGATCCGGTGCCCGGCGATGCTGCGGCTTCCATTGATGCGATGGTTCAGGCCCGGCTCAGGCAGTCGGGACTGGCTCCGGCTCCTCCCGCTGACGACCGCGCCCTTGTGCGGCGCATCAGTTTCGGGCTGAGCGGCCTGCCGCCCCGCGCGGAAGAAGTGCGGCGGTTCGCGGAGGCTGCGGCTGTCGACCGGGCCGCTGCCGTGCGCGATCTCGTCGAACGTCAGCTGGCCAGTCCGGCCTACGGTGAAAGGTGGGGTCGGCACTGGCTGGATGTGGCCCGGTATTCCGATACGAAGGGATACGTCTACGCCCGGGAGGAACGCCGCTTTGTGCACGCCCCGGGTTACCGCCGCTGGGTCATTGCGGCCCTCAACGCGGATATGCCTTACGACCGCTTTCTGCTGCTGCAGATGGCCGGCGACCAGCTCGTGGCGGAAAAGTCGCCCGACCTCGCGGCGCTTGGCTTCATCACGGGAGGCCGCCGCTTCATTGGTGTCACGCACGACATCATTGATGACCGCATCGATGTGGTCATGCGCGGAACCATGGGGCTGACCGTGCAGTGTGCCCGCTGCCACGATCACAAGTACGATCCGGTGCCGACGGCTGATTACTATTCGCTCTACGGAGTCTTCCAGAGCACGGTCGACCGGTTGGTGCCACTGGGCGGTGACGGCGATGCGGAACTGGCGAAGCGCCAGCAGGCCCTGCGCGAGACCATGGCGAAGCGCCGCGGCGAAGCAGCGGAACGTCTGCGCGTCAGGCTTGCCGAGTACCTTGTCGCCCAGACCGAGCTTGCGAAGTATCCTGAAGAAGGATTCGACCAGATCCTTGCGGCGACCGATCTCATTCCGGCATCCGTACGCCGCTGGCGCGACTGGCTGCATCGGCAGTGCGACGGGCAGCATCCGGTTTTTGGGCCATGGAAAGTGCTGGCGGCGGCCCGGCCGGAGGATTTCCGGACCGGCAGCGAGGCGCTACGGGGGCAGGGGGTCTGGCATCCTGCCGTGGCCGCCTTGCTGCAGGAACCGCTGGCCGATCTCGCGGGCCTGGCGGCTCGCTATGCGGAAATCTTCGCAGCGGCGCAGCAGCAACGGGACGATCCGCAGCACGCCGGACTGGTCCGGCTGCTCGACGACCCGCATGGCCCCTTTCAGGTCCCCGACACGGAGATCGTGAACAACGAACTCTTCTTTCCGAGCAGCGTGGTGGAGGAGCTGTGGAAGCTCCAGGGCGAGGTGGATCGCCGCCTCATCGAAACCGGAACCGATGCCGCCCTCGCGCTGCAGGACCGGGTGGCTGCGGCGAACCCGACAATCTTCGAGAGGGGCAGTCCCTCGCGTCCCGGCGAAGAGGTGCCGCGTCGGCTGCCGCTGATTCTGGCTCAGGGAAAGCGCGAGCCATTCCGGGAAGGCAGCGGGCGGCTCGAACTCGCCCGCGCGATTGTTTCGCCTGACAATCCGCTCACGGCGCGCGTCATCGTGAACCGCGTCTGGCAGCATCACTTTGGCGTGGGCCTCGTGGCCACCGCGAGCGATTTCGGACTGCGGGCCGGCGCGCCGAGTCATCCTGAACTGCTCGACTGGCTGGCGCGGTGGTTTGTCGGCCATGGATGGAGTCTGAAGGCACTGCACCGGCTCATCCTGAGCACGCAGGTCTATCAGCAGAGCCATCGTCCGGCCGATGCGGTGGCCTCGGCGGAACGCGATCCGGAGAACCGCCTGCTGTCGCGCTTTCCGGTGCGGCGGCTCGAATTCGAGG
>JBIICE010000248.1:0-5575 GCA_044239025.1 Verrucomicrobiales bacterium | reverse complement strand
ATATGGATGCCCACGCCGCCTACGTAGGCCAGGCCCGCGTATCCGGCGGAAGGGCGACCACCCGTGAAGACGGCCGAAAAGGCATAATCCGACAGCGTGAAGCCCGCGGCTGCCGCGGCATTGCGGGCATCCGGATAGAGCCGGGACAGTCCGGCGTCGTTGTAATCCGCAGCCGGCCGGCCGATCGCCAGCGCGGGCGTGATCTGCGATCCACCAGGCCCAAGCGGTGCAATGCGGATGCGGCCCCACGAGAGGCGGTTCATGTGCGCGATGAATTCATTCATGAGGGCCGCCGCGCGGGAGTCGCTGATGGTGTCGGCGAGGGCGCTGCTGCTGTCCGAGAAGCGGGGGCGCAGAAACAGCATGCGCTTGTAGCCTTCCGTGTAGCCGCTCGCCGCGGTCGGCAGCCCGGAGGCCGCCGTCTCCGGAAGCGAACCCGTTACGGTGGGCTCCGGCTCGCTGAGCTGCCACGCCGCCACGGTCGCCCGGCTCCAGTCAGCCGCGTGTTCCGCGCAGCAGAAACGATGTGTGCTTCCGCCGAGACAGAGATAGACGGGCTCAGCAGAGGAACAGGCCGGCTCCGCTGGTTCCGTCACCACGGAGCCGCCCTCGGAAGGAGCGGGCACCACTTCGGCAGGGTCGGGGTGCAGCGCAAGGATGCGGTCGGCCCGGACGGCCGGATTCTGCGGGAAATTCGTGGCGGCATCCGCGGGAAGCGTAATCCCCCGCAGCGGCAGGGATGACCTCGTGACCCATGCGAGCGCCGGTCCAAACGTGCTCACGTGGTAGGTCACGCCACCCGTCTGGGCCCAGCGCAGCAGGGGCAGTGCTTCCGCCTCGCGTCCGGGAACCGGTCGGGCACAGGCCACTGACAGGCTGCCCATGGCATTGAGCGGTTCCTCCACCAGTGCCGCCACTGACGGCGGGAGACGGTCGCGCCGTTCCCGTGGCAGGGCTTCGTCCAGCGCTTTCTGCGGATCCGCAATGATGAGGTCGGCCATGCGGCGGCAGCGCCCGCGCGCAAGGCGCACACCCTCGGCCTCCATGGCGGCACGGGCTTCCGTCCCGGCGGCCTCCCAGCGCGCGAGCCATCCGGTGAATTCAGGAAAGATCACCGGTGCCGGGGCGCTTGGTGCGGTGCGGAGGTCGGCCGGCGCTGATGGCGTCAATCCCGGGCGCGGCCATGGCGCGGCCATGGCCACGGAAGGTGCTTCAGGGGATCGGCTCAGCCAGGCGACCGCTGCAAGCAGTGCCGACAGCGCAGCAAGATGAATTCGGGAGGGATGCATCGCCTTCATTCTGCAGCAGGGCCATGCCATCGCACAAGGAGATCCGGGATCCATGCCCGTGTCACGGGGTGACCCCGGTTCCATAGCCCGCAGGCAAAGGTCATACCCAAGATAATGAACAAAAATTCCTCTTCGGTTCACCGCGCCGCAACGTCTGCATGGCATCAGTGCGCAACTCCCTTCATGACTGACATCTCGACACGCCCCGTGATTCCGCTGCGTTCGCTCCTGCTGCTGGTGGGGGCCGCAGCCGTGGTTTCGGGCCTGACCGGGGTGGCGGCCGCCCGCTGGGCGGGGAGCAGCCGGCAGTCGCCGCCGGCCGGGGAGCCGCTGTCATCAACGGCGGCCGATGCGGTCCGGGGACCGTGGGGCGAACTGCGCAAAGTCCGCATGATCACGGAAAAGCCGCAGGAATTCATCAATGTCGAAACGGCCGCCGCCGAGCGCAACCTCTGGAACTTCGGAGCCACCGATGTCGCTTCCCTGCGCCAGAAACTGACCGCGGCTGGCATCGGCGCCGCGGTCGCCGACCCGCTGCTTGCGACGGCCCGCGCGAGCGACGGCCAGCTGCTCGCTGAACCGGAAGACGACCTGATCCTCGGCCTCTCCGCAGGCGACCGGACGGCGGTCCACCGATTGCTGCGGAATGCCGGGATCACGCACCTCTCGGTCTTTCCCTTCTGCTTTCCGGCGGGAAGACTGCCGCAGCTGCTGGGCGACCATGTCCGCCCGGGGACCGCGGCCCTTGTGCTGCCCATGGTCTACAAGGTCGGCAAGGCTGATTGTTTTTCGGATCTCGCGCCCGTACTGCGGGCCCTGCCCGACGCGACGGAACGCCGGGCCCTCATCCGGGCCATGACTCAGCAGGAAACCCTCCTCCTCGAAGCGGTCGTGCGCCCGGACACCAGCATCGAGGCCATGATCAACTACTGGGGATCGCCGGGACGCGAAAGGAACCTCCGCTCGCTCCTCGAATCGCTCTCCACTGTTCCCGGCGGCTCCCTCGTCGATGTCGTCTACCTGCTCCCGCCCTTTGTCCGGGAACGGCTCTACACCTACCCGGAAGGCCCGGTACCCGGCGGCCGCGATTACGACTGCCACTGGACGTCGCTGAATTTCTTCCGCTCGGAACCGGACATGAACTTCCTCAATCCTCCCGCCGTCGCGGAGGCCCTGGCGAAGGACTACGAAACCGTTCCCGCTCCGACACGACCCGGCGACATTGTCCTCTACACCGTGAACGGGAAGCATGTCGTGCATTCCTGCGTCTACATTGCCGATGACGTCGTCTTCACGAAAAACGGGGCGAATCCCATGCAGCCATGGGTGTTCATGTCGATGGCCGAACTGGAAACGGTCTACCCGGCCGAGGAACCGTACACCGTTCTCTTCTACCGCAGACGTCCGGGAATCTGAAGCACGGAATCTTCCCGGCGGGATCTGTCAGGGCTTGCCGCCAGCGGGCCGCTGCTGCATAGGGAGCTTTTTTCCGCGGAAATCCGCCCTGCCTTCATGCCCTTGCCCCCTGCCCTGTCGTCCTTTCTGAACCGCCGCGATCCCGCGACCATCAGGGTCATGGCGGCGATGTTCCTGCTCGTGGCCGCGCTGGGCATGTTTCTCGTGCGGGCGGACAAACCCTGGAACGCGAAAACCGTGGCCCGCTGGGCATCGGAAAGAGGGCCGCGGCTCGACGATTTCATCGCTGTCGGCATGTGGTGGGGCGGGGCGGTGGCGGTGGCCGTGATGGCCATCCTGCTGCTCGCCCAGCACTGGTGGAGTCTGCCCGCGGCACCTGTGTTTCCAGATGGCGGCAAACCGGTCATCGCGCCGGCCAACCGCCGCTGGGTCTGGGTCATGCTCGCCGCCGCCACGGTGCTCGCCATGTGGGTCCGGATCCCCCGGCTCTCCCACAGCTTCTGGAATGACGAAGCGATGCACCTGCGCCTCTACGTCTGGGGCGATCCCTCGGGAAATCAGCCCGACAGCCCGAAGTTCGATGCGGTCACATGGAAGGAATCTGTCTTCCTCAACCGGAAGGGCAACAATCACATCGGCAGTTCGCTGGAGGGACGCGTCGCGCACCTCCTCAGCGGCGGCACGTGGGATGGACGGAAACCCTTCGTGGAACGCAACCTCCGCCTTTTTCCATGGATCAGCGGGCTGCTCACGGTGGCGCTCACGGGATTCATCGGGGCGGTCCTTGGCAATCCACGCACGGGGCTCGCGGTGGGTCTCATCATGGCAGTGCATCCATGGCATCAGCGCTGGAGCGTGGAAATGCGGGGCTATTCCACCATGCTGCTCGGCGTGGTCGCGGGGCTCTGGTGCCTGATCCGCGCCCTCCAGACGAACCGCTGGCGATGGTGGCTCGGCTTCGCGGTGGCCCAGGCGGTGGTCCTGCTCTGGTTCGCGGGATCGCTCTACATAGTGGCCGCATGGAATGCGGCGGCCCTGCTCATGGTGATGAGCAGCGGAGCCTCGGCCGCCGACCGGATCAGCGGTGCCCTGCGACTGGTGGTGGCGGGCTCGTTTTCTCTGATTCCCGTGGCGCTGCTCATGGGGCCGTCGGTTCCGCAGATCCTCGCGTACCTCCGGGAGAAACATGAATACGCCCCCATGGATCTGGCGTGGTACCGCGATCTCTGGGCGCACCTCCTGACCGGTCTGCGCTCGGTCGGCGATGTCCCCGGAACCAGCGCCGGCATGGGCATCCATGAACTGGCTGCATGGCCACGGACCACCGCGGACCGGCGCCTCTGGGATGGCCTCCTCATCTACTCGGTTCTACCCATCATGACCGGCGTCGGCCTCGTCTTCTTCTTCCGCGAGAACTGGCGGTCCCGGCTGATTGTCCTGAGCATCCTCGGCGGGGCCGTGCTGGCCTGCGCCCACAACATGGTGACGCACGCGGCCATGATGAACTGGTACCTCCTGTATCTGATCCCTTTGTTCGCGCTTTCGCTGGCCTGGTGCGGGCGCGCCATTGCCCGGTTCTTCCCGGACTCTCCGCGCGTCCAGTTTGCCCCGCTGCTGGCTGCGGGACTGTATGCGTTCGCCACTGGCCGCGCGGTCGCTCTCCAGCAGCAGGTCCCCCGGCAGCCCATCCGGGAGGCCGTGGCCCTCGTGCGCGGCACCAGTCCGGCCCTGCCCCCGGATCAGGAAATCGTGACCGCTGCCTTCGGAACCAGCGCCGGACAAATCCGCGTGTACGACCCCGCCGTGCACCTCGTCGAGAACGTGGACGAACTCCGCGCCCTCACGGAAAAATGCCGCGCCGAGGGCAGGCCGCTCTGGATCTACCTGTTCAATTATCCTCGCTCGGAACATGCCGCTTCCGGCGATGGCATCCGCCGCGCATGGCCCGCCATGCTCGACTACACCGAGGACAGCGGTGCATTCGAACGCGTCGGCACGGTTCCCGGCTTGGAAACCATCTGGACCTGCGCCCTGTACCGCTCAATCCCCGACACGGTCATCCGCCTCAGCCCGCAGGGCGGTCAGAACTGAAACCACATCATTCCTCGCACACGGGTCCCGGCCGCCCGGCCGCCGTCACGGGATTCGGCCGCACCACTCCTCCCCCGGGAAGCCGCACCGCATAGTCTGTCCAGCCCGGTTCCCGCCCCGCCCGCGCATCGGGCACCGGATAATCGGTGGAAATGATGTGCGCTCCGCTGGAAAAAGCCGCCTCGCGCCGTGCCGTGTCGCCGCTGCGTGCTTCCCGCGTCCCGGAATCCGCCCGCGTCCGCACCAGATACCCTTCAGACACCCGCGCACGGATGGCTTCGCGCTGGCCCAAGGCATCGTTCATGAGCAGAAAGGCGGTCTCCGGACCACCCGCCCGGCCATACACAAAGCAGCGCCGGCCCTGCAGCGCCGGACGACCCTCGCGGTAGGCCGGGACCGCTGCACCTTCCATCACGAAAAGCACGCGACCCCGCAGCGCCCCGAGCTTTGGCCATGCACCCGCCCGCACCGCAGCCGTCAGGTCGGAATGACTGCCGCGCAGCGCATCGGGCGTGAAGACCGGGCCCGACGCCGGATTTTCGGGAATCGGGGCGAAAACCGAGGCAATCTCGGCATCCAGCGCGTCGCAGGCGGCCGCGTCCCACGGAGCCGCCGCCGCCAGGCCAGGCAGCGGCAAGGATTGCCGCACGGTCTCGTCCTTGGTTTCCAGATGAATGACCACGGGCACGTGCCGCGGATGCGCCGCGCTCCAGGCCCGGATGCTCGCCAGCGCCCCACGGAAAGTCAGGCAGGTCGTCCCAAAATCGAAGTCCGGCAGG